>NZ_JBJXIB010000022.1:0-51573 GCF_046115965.1 Janthinobacterium sp. CG_23.3
GTTCGACTTGCATGTGTAAGGCATGCCGCCAGCGTTCAATCTGAGCCAGGATCAAACTCTTCAGTTTAATCTCTGTTTAATGACATTGCTGTCAGAGGCATTTTATTGCCTCGGTCGCTCACTCAAAATACTGACAGGCTGTTTCTTGCGAAACATCCTATATTTCTTCTTCGTGAGCATTTGATAATTTAAGTATGCGGCGAACCGAAGTCCGCCGGCACCTTCATCAAATGCCCACATTTATCGACTGTTAATTGTTAAAGAACTTGTTCGGTACTGCTTTCTGCGTTTTCAACAAAGCGTTTTGTTTGTCGTCAGCAGAGAAGGAAGAGTATGCAGCGTTTCGCTTGTTTCGTCAACCCCCTGATTTTCCTGCAACGCCGTTTCCGGCGCTCCCCGTTGCGCTGCAACTACTTGATTTCGCTACTGTTTCAGCGGGGAGGCGAACTATAGCAAAGCGCTCGCATCATTGGCAAGTGTTTTGTGTCGGCAATTCTCGCGGCGCCGCCCAAGCCACTTGGCGCCCCTCCATACCGCGTTTTTAGCAGACTGTCGCAACGGCGTGGCACGACGACCCTGGCCTGCGTAGAGTTGCATCATTCCAACACGCTCTGCGCCAGCTACCCCACCTCGTCGCTCAGTTACACTGGCTATTTATACAGACTACTTTTTGCCCCCGAAAGCCCTATATGTTTTCTCAGTCCACACTACAACAGATCCTGAAGACCGGCCTGCTCTGGCTGCAGCGCGGCTTTGACACGACGGCGACTTGGGTTACCCAGCTGTCTTGGTGGAAATTTTTTCTGTTCGCGGCGCTGGCCTTAATTGCCGGCTCGATTTTGCAGGACGAATTGTTTTCATCCGGTCCCGATGAGGAAGTGGTGATCAAGTCGGACAAGCGCCCGAACAAGAAGACCACCGTCGAAACGAATATCCTGATCGATGACACGGGCATCCACTTCAACCCGCGCAAAAGCATCAACCGGCGCCATTCGGCCAGTGCAGCGACAGTGGAGCCGGCCGAGCCGGCCGAGCCGGCTGAACCGGCTGAACCGGCTGAACCGGCCGAGCCGGGCGAACCGGCAGAACCGCCGATTCCACCGCGGCCGGCCAAGCCGCCGCTGCCGCCCAAGCCCCCCAAGCCGTCCTTTCCGGTGAGCGTCGACGTGTCCGGCGATGAGGTGCACATCGGCCTGCCGCCACGAGTTGGCGAGGAGCTGTCGAACGCCATCGAAGAGGCCGTCGAGGATGCTGCCGAGCAAAAGGTAACGCGTTATCACAAGCAGGCCTCGACCTGGTTCACCAGTTTTGTCTGGCTGCTGGTGTTGACGCTGTTCGCGACCAAGGCTTTGGTCGGGGGAAAAAAGCGCGCCGAAGCCGAAACGATGACGGCGAACGCCGCCGCCGAGCGGGAGTCCATGCAGCGCCAGCTGAGCGAAGCGAAAATGCAGACGATGCAGGCCCAGGTCGAGCCGCACTTCCTGTTTAATACGCTGGCCTCGGTCGAACACTTGATCGAAACGAATCCGCCGCGCGCGTCGGCAATGCAGCGCAGTCTGATTCAGTACCTGCGCGCGGTACTGCCACAGATACGCGAAAACGCCGTGATCACCAACCTCGGCCGTGAAGCCGACATGGTCCAGGCCTATCTGAATCTATTGAAAATGCGCATGGAAGAACGCCTGACCGTGGTGTTCGACATTCCCGACGGCCTGCGCACGGCCGCCTTTCCGCCGATGATGCTGCAATCGATGGTGGAAAACGCCATCAAGCACGGCCTCGAATGCAAGCCCGAAGGCGGCACCTTAACGGTGCGGGCCGAAGTCGCGCACAGCAAGCTGCGGCTCTCGGTTACCGATGACGGCCTCGGCTTTGGCGCCGTGCCGAGCGATGGCACCGGCTTGGGCCTGCCGACCATCCGCGAGCGGCTCAAATTACTGCACGGCGATCAGGCGCAATTGCTGATCGCGCCCAATACACCAAGCGGCGTGTGCGTCACCATCGAGGTGCCGTACCAGTTGTCGAAGTAAAGCGCTGGTCGCCGACCGGCGGCCGGTCCATTCAACGCGGCGCCGCTGCGAAGGTGATTGATTTAATAACCATTTCATTGAATAATTGGCGCTCGCCCAGTTCACACTCTATACCTATGCCTACAGCTATCATTGCCGACGACGAAAGATTGATGCGCGACCAACTGCGCATGCGCCTGGCCCAGGCCTGGCCTGAGTTGGCGATCCTCGGCGAGGCCAAGAACGGCGACGAGGCGATCGAGCTGGTCGACCAGCTCAAGCCGGACTTCACCTTTCTCGACATCCGCATGCCCGGCAAGACCGGCATGGAGGCGGCCCAGGTCATCGGCAACAAGAGCCGCATCGTCTTCGTTACCGCCTACGACGCGTATGCGGTCGAGGCTTTCGAGCGCGGCGCGGTCGACTATGTGCTCAAGCCGTCCGAACTCGAGCGCCTGCGGGTGACTGTCGAGCGGCTCAAAACGCATCTGAGCAAGCCGGCCGTGGACATGAACAGCAGCGTCACCGCGATGCTGTCGCAACTGGCCGAGAAAATTGTCGCCAAGCCCACCTACTTGCAATGGATACAGGCCAGCATCGGCCAGGATTTGCGCATGATTCCCGTCGAGGAGATTCTGTTCTTCCGTTCCGATGAAAAATACACCTGCGTACAGACGGCGAAGTACGAGGCGCTGATCCGCAAGCCGGTGCGCGATCTGGCCGAGGAACTCGATCCATCGCTTTTCTGGCAAATCCACCGCGCCACCCTGGTCAACGTTAACGCTATCGAGGGTGTCACGCGCGATATCCGCGGCCGTCATTTGGTGTTGATCAAGGGTAAGGCCGACAAGTTGGAAGTGAGCCGCAGCTTTTTGCATCTATTTAAGCAGATGTAGATACCCCCGCCGGCGCGATCGACGCGACTTTGCGTCGCGTCAATCCTGCCTGGCTCGCCTTGCATTAGTGTGTAACAGGCCCTCGCGCGGTGTAGACCAACAGCGTGAATCCGGGGTCAGACCCCGAGGGTTTGACCCCGAATTTGCCGCCACTGGATGACGGTTGGCGTTTCCGGCTCTCCATCCCTCCCCCTGTTTGGAGCGCACTATGAGCAAACCGGATCACGCCGGCCCGCGCCGCGCCGCGCCGCTGCTGGCCGCCCTGCTGCTGACGCTGCCGCTGGCCTACCGCTTGCTGAAGGCCGCCGGCGGGCGCGAGCACGCGCGCAACCACGGCATCATCCACAACGCCGGCGACGCCATCATCAGCACCGACGCCGCCCAGACCATCCTGCAAGCGAACCCCGCCGCGGCCGCCATGTTCGGCACCACGGTGTCGGCAATGCATGGCGCGACGCTCGACAAATTCATCCCGCGCGACCTGCGCACCCTGGGCGAGCAGCAAACCGTCGGCCACTTCGGCGACACCGGCATCCACCTGCGCATGATGGGCCGGCGCGCCATCGACCACGCCGTCACCGGCCTGAAGGCAAGCGGCGAGCGCTTCCCGCTGGAGGGGTCGATCGCCAGCCAGAGCGAGGACGGCGCCACCGTCTACACCATCATCTTGCGCGATATCACCGAGCGCAAGCAGATGCACGAGCAACTGGAACGCTCCTTTTCCCAGCTGCGCCAATTGTCGGCGACGCTGCAAACCATCCGCGAAGAGGAGCGTAAGCACATCGCCCGCGAGTTGCACGACGACCTGGGACAGTTGCTGGCGACGCTGAGGCTAGACCTGACCCTGCTGCAACAGCACGCCGACCCGACCCCGGCCAGCGCGCGCATCCTGAGCAATATGGACGGGCTGATCGTCACGGCGATCACTTCGCTGCGCCGCATCGCCGGCAACCTTCGGCCGCGCGCGCTCGACGAGGGCGGCCTGTACTTCGCGCTGCAAAGCCTGCGCCAGGAGTTTGTCCAGCGCCACGGCATCAACGTCGAACTGCTGGCCGACGAGGCCGAGCTGACCCTCGACGACGTCTACAGCACCGCCATCTACCGCATCGTGCAAGAGTCGCTGACCAATATCGCCCGCCACGCGCAGGCGCGCAATGTAACGGTGTCGCTACACCGGATCGACTCCGAACTGGCGCTGGCGATCCAGGACGACGGCCGCGGCATCCAGGAAAGCGACATGGACAAGGCCTCGTCCTTCGGCTTGCTGGGCATGCGCGAACGGGTTTGGAATTTGCACGGCGTCATCAACATCAGCGCCAACGACGGCGCCACCCGCGGCACCCGCATCGACGTCGTGCTGCCGCTGCCGGCCGACGCGGCATGAAAAAAGGCGCTCCGCAGAGCGCCTTTCGACTGTCTAGCTAGCCCGCACTTAGTTAGAACTTGTGCGAAATGCCCAGCTGGTAGGAGGTCAGCGACTTGACGCGCTCGCGGCCGGCGTAGACGTACAGGTCGGTGCGCTTCGACAGGTGGTGGTCGTAGCCAAGGCCGAATTCCTTGACGGTGTCGACGTCCTTCTTGCCGACAACGCTTTGCTGGCCTTTGCCGAACACCGCTTTGGCGTCGCCCGAGCCGATGCTGTAATTCACGCCGACCAGGAAGCCCTCGAACTCGCCGGTTTTCGCGACCTTGGTGTCGCCCTTGGCGTAGGCGCCGGTGACTTTTACATCGCCGAATTTATAGCCGCCGCCAACCACGTACATGTTTGGCTTGGCGGCGTTGGCCAGCAGTTGCGCGGTACGCTCGTAGCCGGCGTGCAGGCTGATCGGACCGTTGTCGTAGGTCAGCAAGGCGGCGTAGCCGGCGTCGGCGCCCGACACTTCGCTCAGCACGACTTGGCCGCTGGCGACGAAACCGCCCATGTTCGGGCTGTTGTAGGTCAGCGCGTTGCTGACCCGCGAGGCCGACACGCCAACGCGCATCATCGTTTCATTGACCTTGCCGACCACGCCGTCGGCGCCGAACGGCTCGACGCGGTTTTGCGCGCCGTCAACCAAGTCCTTGGTGCGGCCCAGGTAGACGGTACCGAAGCTGCCCTTCAAGCCGACTGTGGCTTGGCGGTCAAACAGCCCGCCCTTTTGCATGCCGGTGTCGGCCAGCACTTCGCTTTCCAGGTTGAAGATCGCCGTCAGGCCGTTGCCCAGGTCTTCCGAGCCTTTGAAACCCAGGCGCGAAGCGTGGTTTTCGCGTTCGACAGTGGACGCGCCAGTTGTCTTGGCCAGACCCAGATCGACGACGCCGTAGATGGTGACGTTCGATTGCGCCTGCGCCGAAGCTGCGAAACTGCCGATAACCAGTGCTGCCAGAGTAAGTTTTTTCACTTGATATTCTCTACATTGAGTTGACGAAATTGAGCATTGCAGAGGAGGCCGGCGGACCGGGGAATCGTCGCGATTCCCGTCCAGTCCGTCTGCATCCGCGCTACCGAACCGAATCATGCCTATCAAATGCTTCAACAATATGACATCGGCAAGTTGTTGTTTTTTTGCATCGAATCATTCCGCTGGGCAGGGAATTGTGTGTCGTGGTGTTTTTCTGGAGGGACGGACGGGGGGCGATGCGCGGGGACGGCACAGCCGGGAGATGTGAGCGTGTCGTAGCTCGGATTGGCAGAGCGTCATCCGGCGCCGGGCCGCTGTTGGCGCCAGTCGGGTTACCCATGTCGGCAGACAGCGGAGGACTAACCCGACCTATGAAAAGCGCGCCAACTTAACAACGCGGGGCCAACTTATTTCAGGCGGCAGCTCAGCAGCCAGTAGTGTTCCAGGCGCAGGATGCGGATTTCGCGCACTTGCGCGGCCAGGCGCTTGCGCAGCGTACTGTCGGACGGGAAGTTCTTGATGATCTCGTAGCGCTGGCCGTCGATCGCTGTCAGGAACTGGTAGGTGTTGCCTTCGGCGTCGGTGCGGGCGATGACGTCGCTATGCCCGTCGACGTAGGTGTCGTCGACCAGCACCAGGACAGTGTCCTTGCCCAGCTTGGCGCGCAATTGGCCCAGGAAACGCTCCTGGTCTTCGCGCTTGACGTGCGACCACCAGAAACCGGCGAAGCAGGCGGTGAAGCTGCCGATGTCGGCCGGCAGGTCGAAGGCGTCCGCCAGGCTGAACTCGACGCGTTCGAAACCGCGCGTCTTCGCCAGCTCCAGCATTTCGACGTTGATGTCGGTCGCCAGTACCGACTCCGCCACCTCGTCAAGGGTCTGGGTCCAGTAGCCGGTGCCGCAGGCAATCTCCAGCACCTTGTGGCCGCTCAGGACCTCGTCTATCTTGTCGTGCAGCTCGTCGAGGTCGTCCTCGACGTCCGGGTTGGCGTAGACGCGGTCGTACTCCTGCGCTTCCACGGCGTAGAATTGTGCTAGTTGCTCGGTAATCATGTGTTTCTTCTCTGTCATATATTTATCTAAATGAGTGGTACGCGCCGCGCCATCGGCCCGGCTTATAGTTCGTAGTGTTCCTTCTCGCCGCTCATCGCCTGTTCGATCAACTTCCGGTTCAGCGTCGGCGTCAGCAACTCGATGAAGGTGTAGATATAGCTGCGCAAATAGGCGCCCTGCTTGACCGCCACGCGCGACACGTTCATGCCGAACAAATGGCCGACGGAGATCGCGCGCAGGTTCTTGTCGCGCTCGGCGTCAAACGCCATACCCGCTATGATACCAACTCCCATCCCCAACTCGACATAAGTCTTGATGACGTCGGCGTCGATGGCCTCGAGCAGCACGTCCGGCTTGAGCCCGCGCAACGCGAACGCGTGGTCGATCTTGCTGCGCCCGGCGAAGGCGCCGTCGTAGGTAATCAGCGGAAACGCCGCGATGTCTTCCAGGGTCACCGACTTCCCTTTCAGCAGCGCATGCTCGGGCGGCACCACCACCACGTGCTCCCATTGGTAGCAGGGCAGCGTGATCAGGCCGTCGATGGCGGCGATCGACTCGGTGGCGATGGCCAGGTCGGCCTGGTCGCGCTGGACCATTTCGGCGATCTGCCGCGGATTGCCCTGCAACAAAGACAGCCGCACCTTGGGAAACTTCAGCATAAACGCCTGTACCACCTTCGGCAACGTGTAGCGGGCCTGGGTGTGGGTGGTGGCAATGGTAAAACTGCCGCTGTCCTGGGCCGCGAATTCCTTGCCGATACGTTTCAGACTGTCAATTTCTTGCATAATCAGTTCGACCGACTCCAGCACCAGGCGACCCGGTTCGGTCAAGCCGCGGATACGCTTGCCGTGGCGGGTGAAGATATCGACGCCCAACTCCTCCTCAAGCTCGATGATGGCCTTCGACACACCCGGCTGCGACGTGAACAAGGCCTTGGCGGCGTCGGTCAGGTTGTAGTTTTGGCGCACAGCTTCACGCACGAAGCGCAGTTGGTGGAGATTCATTACGGTTTTTTGCCCTTGATCACGTCATTTCCGATGGTTTTTTGCTTACTTGCACTTCCCTTCCCCCATTTTGCGCTCATGCTTATACGCAATCCGCATATAAGCAAATGAGTAGGAAGTAGTTGGGAATGAAGACGAAGTTTATTACTATTGCAGGTACTTTGGGGGCGCGTACATGACTTTAACTTATATAGTGTCGGGGTTTGGGGTGGGATTGCTGGTCGGCATGACCGGTGTGGGCGGCGGGTCTTTGATGACGCCGCTGCTAACCTTGCTGTTCGGCGTGCCGCCGTCGGTTGCCGTCGGCACCGACCTGGCGTTCGCGGCCGTGACCAAGAGCGCCGGCACGCTGACGCACCGCCTGCGTGGCACCGTGCGCTGGGACATCGTCAAGCTGCTGTGCATGGGCGCGCTGCCGGCCGCCGTGGCCGCCACGCTGGCGCTCAAGTCCTTCGGCGCGCTGGACAAGGAGATCGGCGTCGTGATCCGCTACTCGATCGCCTGCTCGGTACTGCTGACCGTGGTCGCGCTGATCTTCAAGGGCAAGATGCTGAACTGGGTCAACGCCCACCCGGAAAAACAATTGCAGGGCAAGGCGCTGGCCCGCGCCACCGTCATCTGCGGCGCCGCCCTCGGCGTGCTCGTCACGGTGTCGTCGATCGGCGCCGGCGCCATCGGCGCGACGCTGCTGGTGATGATGTATCCACGCATGAGCGCGGCCGAAGTGGCCGGCACCGACATCGCCTACGCCGTGCCGCTGACGGCCATCGCCGCCTTCGGCCACTGGTGGCTCGGCTCGATCGACTGGGTGCTGCTGGGTTCGCTACTGATCGGCTCGCTGCCCGGCATCACCCTCGGTTCCTGGGTGGCGCGCGCGGTGCCCGAGCGCTTCCTGCGCGTGTTGCTGGCCATGACGCTGACCGGCGTCGCCGTCAAGCTGATGTCGCAGTAAGCGGCGGCCAGCGCCCCAACAACTTTAGTATAGTTAACCGCATCCACTATCATTACAGTAGTCGTTCAGCTTTTTTTAGGATTCTTGCCATGTATCAATACGATCAATACGACCACCTCATCGTCAAGGAACGCATTGCCCAATACCGCAACCAGGTAGAGCGCCGGATTGCGAACGAACTGACGGAGGAGGAATTCATTCCCCTGCGCCTGCAAAACGGCCTGTACATGCAGCGCCACGCCTACATGCTGCGCATCGCCGTGCCGTACGGCCTGCTGTCGTCGAAACAGATGCGCATGTTCGCCACCATCGCCCGCAAGTACGACCGCGGCTATGGCCACTTCACCACGCGCCAAAACATCCAGTTCAACTGGATTGAACTGGAACAGACGCCGCAGATCCTCAGCGACCTGGCCTCGGTCGAGATGCACGCCATCCAGACTTCGGGCAACTGCATCCGCAACACCACCTCGGACCCGTACGCCGGCGTCGCCCACGACGAGATCATCGATCCGCGCCCGTACGCCGAAGTGTTGCGCCAGTGGAGCACCTTCCACCCCGAATTCATCGCCCTGCCGCGCAAGTTCAAAGTCGCCATCAACGGCGCCAAGGACGACCGCGCCGCCATCGCCGTGCACGACATCGGCCTGACCGCCGTCTACAACGAGGCCGGCGAAATCGGCTTCAAGGTCATGGTCGGCGGCGGCATGGGCCGCACGCCCATCCTGGGCAGCGTGATCCGCGACTTCCTGCCGTGGCAGCACCTGCTGACCTACACCCAGGCGGTGATGCGCGTCTACAACCAGTACGGCCGGCGCGACAACAAATACAAGGCGCGCATCAAGATTTTGCTCAAGGCCATCGGCGCCGAGGAATTCGCCCGCCAGGTCGAGGCCGAATGGGTCGACCTGAAGGACGGCCCGGAAACCCTGACGACCGAGGAAATGTCGCGCGTGGTGGACTACTTCAAGCCGCACGCCTACGCCACCCTGCCGGCGCTGGACCCGCTGCTTGAGCACGCCGACAACAAGGCCTTCGCCAACTGGCTGCAACGCAACGTCAAGCCGCACAAGGTGCCGGGCTACGCCATCGCCGTGCTGTCGCTGAAGAAAACCGGCGTGCCGCCGGGCGACGCCACCGCCGAGCAGATCGACTTCGTCGCCGAGCTGGCCGACCGCTACAGCTTCGGCGAACTGCGCGTCACCCACGAGCAAAACCTGGTGCTGGCCGACGTCGAGCAGTCGCAGTTGTTCAAGCTGTGGCAGGAAGTCAAGGCGCACGGCCTGGCCACGCCGAACATCGGCTTGCTGACCGACATGATCTGCTGCCCGGGCGGCGACTTCTGCTCGCTGGCCAACGCCAAGTCGCTGCCGATCGCCGCCGCCATCGCCGAGCGCTTCGACAACATCGATTTCCAGCACGACATCGGCGAGATCGAACTGAACATCTCGGGCTGCATCAACGCCTGCGGCCACCACCACGTCGGCGCCATCGGCGTGCTGGGCGTCGACAAGGACGGCAGCGAATGGTATCAAGTGTCGATCGGCGGCTCGCAAGGCAACCACGCCGCCATCGGCAAGATCATCGGACCGTCGTTCTCCTCGCTGCAAATGCCGGAGGTCATCGACCGCCTGCTGCAAGTCTATGTGCGCGAGCGCTACGAGGACGAACGCTTCGTCGACACCGCCCAGCGCCTGGGCGTGGCGCCGTTCAAGGAACACGTATATGCAACGCCGATCAAGGTCGGCCATCTGGTTGGGGAAGACGACTATGTTTGAAGTACGCGAAGAAATCATTAAGAACGCGGCCGTGGTGGCGAACCACTGGGGCCTGCTGCGCCTGGACGAGGGCGACAGCGCCGACAGCGTAACCGTTCCGGCCGGCAAGGCCATCGTGCCGCTGGCGGTCTGGCTGGCGCGGCGCGCCGAGCTGGCCGCGCGCCTGCCCGACATCGGCGTCTGGCTGGCCAGCGACGAGCGCCCGGAGGCGCTGGGCGCCGACGTCGCGCTGCTGGCCGTCATCGCCGTCGACTTCCCGAAATTCACCGACGGCCGCGGCTACTCGATCGCCTACAACCTGCGCGCCCGCCTCGGCTTCAAGGGCGAGCTGCGGGCCATCGGCGACGTGCTGCGCGACCAGTTGTTCTCGATGCACCGGGTCGGCTTCGACGCCTACGCGACGCGGCCGGACCGCAGCATCCACGACGCGCTCAAGGGCCTGTCGGTGTTTTCCGAAACCTACCAGGCGTCGTGGGACGACAAAACGCCACTGTTCCGGCGCCACCACCGCGAAGCCCCTACACCGGACGCCGACGTCGGCTTCGGCATTTAAGGAAACGACTCCATGAACGACCTGACCGCCCTCGTCGCCAGCACCCGCCAGACCTTAGAGCGCATCGCCAGTGACTTCACGCCGGCCGTGTTCGCGTCCAGCCTGGCCGCCGAGGACATGGTGCTGACCGACCTGATCCTGAAGGCGAAGCTGCCCATCGGCATCTTCTCGCTGGAAACGGGCCGCCTGCACGCCGAAACCCTGGCCGTGCTCGACAAGATCAAGGCGCGCTACGGCGCCGACGTCGCGCTGTACCGCCCGCAGCCGGGGGCGGTCGACGCCTACGTCGCGCAACACGGCTTGAACGCCTTCTACGACAGCGTCGAGATGCGCCGCGAATGCTGCCGCGTGCGCAAGGTCGAGCCGCTCGGGCGCGCCCTGGCCGGCAACAAGGCCTGGGTCACCGGCCAGCGCCGCGCCCAGTCGAGCACGCGCGCCGAGTTGCACGTCGAGCAAGACGATCCCGACCACGGCATGACCAAGTTCAATCCGCTGGCCGATTGGAGCGAAGAGGACGTATGGCAATACATTCGCGATAACAATGTGCCTTACAATGCCTTGCACGACCAAGGCTATCCGTCGATCGGCTGCCAGCCGTGCACCCGCGCCGTCGAACCGGGCGAGGACGTGCGCGCCGGCCGCTGGTGGTGGGAAAACCCGGACTCGAAGGAATGCGGCCTGCACATGGTGGACGGCAAACTCATACGCATCAAATCCGTTGCAGCTTGAATCAACACACTATCAATAACATCAGGCCTATGAATACCATATTAAACGAGCGTCACCTCGATAGCCTCGAGTCAGAAGCGATCCACATCATGCGCGAAGTGGCGGCCGAGTGCGCCAATCCGGCGCTGCTGTTCTCCGGCGGCAAGGATTCCGTCGTCATGCTGCGCCTGGCCGAAAAAGCCTTCCGCCCTGGCAAGTTCCCCTTCCCGCTGGTGCACATCGACACCGGCCACAACTTCGCCGAGGTCATCACCTTCCGCGACAAGAAAGTGGCCGAACTGGGCGAACGCCTGATCGTCGGTTCGGTCGAGGAATCGATCCGCCGCGGCACCGTGCGCCTGCGCAACCCGGCGACCGACTCGCGCAACGCCGCGCAAGCGGTGACCTTGCTTGAAACCATCGCTGAACACAAATTCGACGCCTGCATCGGCGGCGCCCGCCGCGACGAGGAAAAAGCGCGCGCCAAGGAGCGCATCTTCTCCTTCCGCGACGAGTTCGGCCAGTGGGACCCGAAAGCCCAGCGCCCCGAGCTGTGGGACTTGTACAACACCCGCGTGCATCCGGGCGAAAACATGCGCGTGTTCCCGATCTCCAACTGGACCGAGCTGGACGTGTGGCAATACATCGCCCGCGAAAAGCTGGAACTGCCGCCGATCTACTTCGCGCACCAGCGCCAGGTGATCCCGCGCAACGGCCTGCTGGTGCCGCTGACCGACCTGACGCCGGCGCTGCCGGGCGAGACCGTCGAAACGCAAGTGGTGCGCTTTCGCACCGTCGGCGACATCTCCTGCACCTGCCCGGTGTCGTCTAGCGCCTCGACGGTCGAGCAGATCATCGCCGAAACGGCCGTCACCCAGATCACCGAACGCGGCGCCACCCGGATGGACGACCAAACCTCCGAAGCGTCGATGGAAAAACGTAAGAAAGCAGGGTACTTCTGATGAACGCAATCAACGACAACATTTCCGAACGCGGCATGCTGCGCTTCATCACGGCCGGTTCGGTCGACGACGGCAAAAGCACGCTGATCGGCCGCCTGCTGTTCGACAGCAAGGGCATCTTCGCCGACCAGCTCGACGCCATGTCGCGCTCCAAGCACAAGCGCACCGTCGGCGACGCCGTCGACCTGTCGCTGCTGACCGACGGCCTGGAAGCCGAACGCGAGCAAGGCATCACCATCGACGTGGCCTACCGCTACTTCGCCACGCCGAAACGCAAGTTCATCATCGCCGACACCCCCGGCCACGAGCAATACACCCGCAACATGGTCACCGGCGCCTCGACCGCCGACGCCGTCATCATCCTCATCGACGTCTCCAAGGTCAAGCTGGGCGACGACGGCAGCGTCGAACTGCTGATCCAGACCAAGCGCCACTCGACCATCGCCCACCTGCTGCAAATCGAGCACGTGGTCGTCGCCGTCAACAAGATGGACCTGGTCGGCTACGACGAAACCGTCTACAAGCGCATCGTCGCGGCCTACCGCGAATTCGCCGTCAGCCTGGGCCTGAAGGACATCACGCCGATTCCCCTGTCGGCGCTGACCGGCGACAACGTCGTCGAGCGCGGCGACAAACTGGGCTGGTACACCGGCCCGACCCTGATCGAGCTGCTCGAATCGCTGTCGGTCTACGACGACTCGCACGACGCGCCGTTCCGCTTCCCGGTGCAACTGGTGGCGCGCCACAACGGCCACGAAGCCAATGACTTCCGCGGCTACATGGGGCGCATCGAAGCGGGCAAGGTCAGCGTCGGCGACAAGCTGGTGGTGCAACCGTCCGGCCAGAGCGCGACCGTCAAAGACATCGTCACCATGGACGGCTCGCTGGCCAGCGCCGTGGTCGGCCAGTCGGTCACGCTGCTGCTCAATGAATACCTCGACATCTCGCGCGGCGACATGCTGGCCGGCGCCGACCGCCCGGCCACCTTGCTCAAGAACGTCGTCGCCGACGTCTGCTGGCTGTCCGAGGACGGACTCGACCTGCGCCGCAAGTACTGGATCAAGCACGGCACCAAGCAGACCGCCGCCAAGGTGACGGCGATCGAGACCCTGCTCGACATCAACACCCAGCAGCGCCACCCGGCCGAGGGGCTGAAGCTGAACGACATCGCGCGCATCGCGCTGACCGTGCAGCAAGCGCTGGCGGCCGACGCCTACGACGACATCCGCGCCACCGGCGCCTTCATCCTGATCGACGAAGTGACGCATCAAACCGTCGCCGCCGGCATGATCCGGCTCGGCTAAGGAGAACGGCATGGCACCCGCATCCCACTTCGGTAAAGTCTTCCTGATCGGCGCCGGCCCCGGCGCCCAGGACTTGATGACCATGCGCGGCGCGCGCCTGCTGGCGCAAGCCGACGTCGTGCTGCACGACGCGCTGGTCACCGGCGAGATGCTGGAGCTGTGCCCGCAGGCATTGAAGATCTTGGTCGGCAAGCGCTGCGGCCAGTTGTCGACGGCGCAAGCCTTCATCAACAAGCAACTGGTCGACAACGCGAAGAAATTCGCGCTGGTGGTGCGTTTGAAGGGCGGCGATCCGATGCTGTTCGGCCGCGCCGACGAGGAATTGCGCGCGCTGGAGGAAGCCGGCATCGACGTCGAGGTGGTGCCCGGCATCACCACCGCGCTGGCGGCGGCGGCGGCCAGCAAGCAGCCTTTGACCAAGCGCGGCGTGGCGCGCAGCGTGGCGTTTTTCACGTCCAGCACCGCGCCCGACCAGCCCGACCACGTCGCCATTCCCGACAGCGACACGCTGGTGCAGTACATGGGCGGACGCGAGGCCATCGCCACGGCCAAGCGCATGCTTGAACAGGGCCGCCGCGCCGACACGCCGGTGCTGGTGATTGAAAATTGCAGCAGGCCGGACCAGCGCGTGCTGCGCCTGGAACTGGCCACGCTGGCGCAGGGACTGGGCGCGACCCACGGCCCGGTGCTGGTGATGCTGGGCGACGCCATGGCGATGCGCGAACACCAACAGGTGGGCGCCGAATCCGGCGCACCGGCGACGGGCCGCCTCAGCGCCTGCCTCAGCGCCTGATTCCCGGGCGCCGGTGCGCACCTTAGCGTTCATTTAAACCAGAAGCGTAAAACCGAGGCCAGGGCCTGAAGGCCGGGCCTTCTCGCCTTGGCGCCGGCTCTTTGCCCTTGCTGGGTTTTTCCGCGTTGCCGGCCCGCTAATGTCTATTCGCGCGCGCGTTCCCGTATTTTGACTACCGGGACAGGCGATAGTTGTGTATAAGATTAGCTCTTTCAGCTTGCCTAGTTTCCGAAATATGAGTCAGTCGCAAAACCGATCTATCTTTGTGTCGGCGCTTCTCTGTGTCTGCCTGAGCGGATGTTCGCTTGTCAAACTCAAGGAAGAGTCGAAGACCTTCTATTCCTCCACGGTGTTGGCGGGATATGTCTCCAGCGCGGCCCCATGGGACAAGCCCATTGTTGTCGCCGCCTACTCGACACGCAATGGCCGCCTGGAAATCGCGCACCACACCGTGCTGCACGAGGCCGGCGGATACGAGCTGATTGTGCAAAAGGGAGAGTACGGCTTGTTTGCGTTCGGCGACGCCAACGGCAACCTGCGGCTGGACGCCGGCGAACCGGTCGGCGACTATGCGCCCGCGCCGGTGCCCGCCAGCGGCACGGGCGCCGTGGTGAACCTCGATTTCGTCATATCGGCCAAGGCGCAAGGCGCCATTCCGCCCGGCACCTCCGTCGCCGCCGCCGCGTCCGGGAACCAGCACAGTACCCAGGTCGGCGCCATCGCCAAGCTCGACGACGCGTTGTTTTCGTCCGAATCCGGGCGCCGCGGTTATTGGGCGCCGGTGGATTTTTTCAAGGAGGTGGGCGGCAATATCTACTTCCTGGAGGAATACGATCCGCGCAAGACGCCGATTCTGTTCGTCCACGGCGCGGCCGGTTCGCCACAGGACTGGAAATACTTCCTCCAGAGGCTGGACCGGAGCCGGTACCAGCCATGGGTTTTCTATTATCCGTCCGGTGCCTCGCTCGACTCCATGTCCTACCTGCTGTACTGGAAACTGGGCAATCTGCAGCGGCGCTACCATTACGACAGGCTCTATCTGACCGCGCACAGCATGGGCGGTCTGGTGGTGCGCTCTTTCCTGGCCAACTATGGCGAGCAGTTCCCCGCCGCCAAATTGTTCGTCAGCCTATCGACGCCGTGGGGCGGCGACGCGCTGGCCGACAGCGGCGTGGCGTACTCGCCCGCCGTCATACCCTCGTGGAACGATGTGCGGGCCAGCGGCCGCTTCGTGCAAACGCTGTTTCAAAAACCGCTACCGCGCGAGCTCGACTATTACCTGTTCTTCGGCCACGCCGGGCGTTACAGCCCCTTGCGCCCGGCCAGCAACGACGGCGCCATTACCCTGGCCAGCCAGTTGCGCCCGGCCGCCCAGTCCGAGGCCACGCGCGTCTTCGGCTACGACGCCGACCACATCGGCATCCTGTCGTCGCCCGAGGTGTTCGCCCAATACGCCGCGCTGCTCAAGGCGGCCGACAAGCGCGACCGCGGCGGCGACGCCGCGCGCAACGGCAACGTGCGCGTGGCGTTCTCCTACGCCCGGCCGGACGAGCACCCGGCATCGCCGCCGGTTCTGGTGCTCACGCCCACCGACCCGGCGCGCGAGCGTATTGTCTTGCCGATCAGCGCGCGCGACAACGGCCGCGCACTCGGTCCCTTCCCGCCCGGCGACTACAACGTGGGCTTGCTGGCGCATGCGTTCCGGGCCACGCCGGCCAGCATGCCGGTAAGCATAGGCGCCGACGGCGTCGCCGATCTGCGCTTCCTGCTCACCCCGCAGGGCACGCTTTCCGGTTACATCGGCGCCGACGCCACGCCCGCCGACAATCCCGCCGGTAGCTTTCGCCGGCACCGCCGCGACATTCAGATCGAGTCCATCGTGCTGACCAATGGCGAGGACCGGCGCGAGATCAGGCCGCTCGACGAAACCAGGGACCGCACCGTCGAAAGCTATATGGCGGGCCGCGACTACGTTTTCAATACGTTTTTTTCGTTTGTCGGCTTGAACGAGGGCAGTTATGAATTGACGATCAAGGTCGCCGGTTACCAGCCTTACCGCCACGTCTACCAGGTGGTGCCGGGGAAATATGGCTATTTGACGCCTATCGACTTGAGCGCGCTGAAGTAAGCCGGCTTAGCCGGCGCGCGCCGCCCTTGGTTGTTTGGCTTCGCCAGCGCGCCCACGTCCGCGGTTTCAAACGAGGACGCTTGCGGCAGCAGGCGCTGCAACGTCGCCGCCACGCGCAGCAGGCGCGGGTCGCCGGCCTCGGCTTCGTCGCAGGTGTCGTTGATGCAAAAGAACAGCAGACGGCCGAAATCGGCCTGCAGCGCCGCCAGTTGCAGCTCGGCGCCCTGCGCCCCGCTGCTGATGTGCAAAGGGTCGAGGATGGCCTGGCGCGCGTAGCCCATCTGCACCATCCAGCGCGGCACCAGGTCGGGCAGCAGCGGCGGCACGCGCCACGAGCGGAACACCGTCGAACGCACCTGCTCGAACAGCTCGCCGGCGAGCGCCTCCAGCTCGCGCATCGCGCTCTTCAGCATCGGCCGCGGCGCGTGCGAATACAGCCGCGGCTCGTGGCGGTAGTGCGGATAGCGCCGCGCCAGCCAGTGCTTCGATAGGATCGCCGCGTTGACCAGCGCCGTGCCGTCCTCCTGCAGCGCGTCGCGCTCGGGCACGGTGGCGGTTTCGGCGAACACCGTCAGGCGCTCGCCGAACCAGTTCGCCGGGTCCACCGGCTGGCCGAAAAAGACGTCGTCGTTCAAGTAGATGAAGCGCTCGGCCAGGCCGGGAATGTGGTGCAGATACGATTCGATGTGGCCGGAATCGAACACCGGCATGGCCGCCGCCGGGATCAAGTCGCGGTGGTCGACCAGCGTCAGGCGCTCGGACGGGCGCAGCCAGGCCGGCGCCTGGCGGTCGGTGACGATGTAGACGTGCCCGTGTTCGGGAAAGAATTTTTCCAGCGCGCGCAGGTTGTAGCGCAACTCGCCATTGTCGCGGTAGCGCCCCGAAACGTTGCCGTGCACCGCCAGTTGCCGCGGATGGCGCGCCGTCCAGTCGGCGTAGGCGCGGCTGCGCCGCTCGCTCCAGGCCGGGTCGGCGCCGTCGACCCACAGGTAGACGATGTCGATGCGCGCGGGCGCAAGGGCGGCCCCGGCCCCGGCCGCGGTCGGGCCGGCGTCGGGCAGCGCGCAGCCCATCAGGTGGCGTCGTCGGCGCCGACGCAGTAGTCGGCGATGGCGGCCAGCACGCTGGCGTGTTCGCCGACCGCCTCGACTACCTTGAGGTCAAGCTGCGGATAGTCGCGCCGCAGTTGCTCGACCATCAGCGGCAGGTCGCGCAGCACGTGGCCGCCCTGCCCCAGGAACACCGGCACCAGGGTCAGCTCGGCCACGCCGGCGCCGACCAGTTCGGCCACCTTCTCCGGCAGGCGCGGCGTCATCAGTTCGAGGAAGGCCAGCGAGACGTCGACGCCGGGCAGGCGCGCCTGCGTCAGCGCGCGCAGGCGCTCGAACGGCGCCGCCCAGGATGCGGCGCGGGCGCCGTGGGCGAACAGGATCATCGCGCGTCGGTGCGTCATCAGTGTCTTTCCACCCACCACAAGGCGCCCAGCGCCAGCAGCAGGTACAGCGCACTCGGCGCGATGGCGGTCAACAAGGCCGGCCAGGTGCTCAGCAAACCCAAATGCGAGAACAGGGTGTTGACCAGGATGAAGCTGACGCCGATCATGATGCCGATGAAGATCTTCAGGCTGACGCCGCCGCTGCGCGTGTGCAGGTAGGCGAACGGCAACGCCAGCGCCATCAGCACGAAAATGGCCATCGGGTCGATCAGCTTCTTCCAGAAGGCGATCTTGAAGCGGTCGGTTTCCTGCTTGTTCTCGGCCAGGTGGGCGGTGTAGACCCGCAGTTCGGCGGCCGACATGCGCGCCGGATCGGACGAGGAGACCGTCAGTATCCTCGGCGTGATCTCCGAGACCACGTCCTTGCTGGCGCTCTTCTGGGTGGCGACGGCGCTGGTTTCCTGGATGAAGTTGTTCTTCAGGTTGGCCTCGACCCCGGGCGTGAGCACGGTGCTGTTGGAGAAGCGCGTCTCCGTCACGTCCAGCAGGCGCCAGACGTTGCTGCCCTGGTAGGTCGCGGCGGCGGCGACGGTGATCGAGCGCAGGCGGAAGCTATTGTCGAACTCGTACAGCTTGACGTCCTTCAGCCGGCCGTCGGGACGCGCCTCGCGCACGTTGAAAAAGCGCGCGCCGGTGGCGGCGCCGCTCAGGCCCTCGCTCTTGACGATGTCCTTGGTCCACATGCCGGAGCGAAATTCGCTGGAGACGGTGGTGCCGCGCGCGCTCAGCTTGATGCGCTCGGCGATGGGCGCGGTGCGCGGCGCGATCAGCTCGCCGAAAATGAAGGTGATGATGACGAACACCACGCCGATGCGAAACAGGAACCAGGCCGCCATCGCGGTCGACATGCTGGCCGCGCGCATGACCGTGAATTCCGACGTCGAGGCGAACTGCGCCATCGTGTAAATGGTGCCGATCAGCGCCGCGATCGGCATCACCTGGTAGACGTGGCCGGGGATCAGGATCAGCACATACAGGAAGGCCTGGGTGCTGCCGTAGCCGTTCTTGCCGACCAGCGGCAACTCGCCGGTCAGGTCCATGAAGGCCAGCAGCGCCAGGAAGGCGAGCAGCACGAAGCCCACCGCCTGGGCGATCGAGACCGCGAAATAACGCTGTAAAATCTTCATGTCGATGCCGGTTTGTTCAGGCGGCGGGCGCGTTTCACCGCGCCCAGCAGGACCAGGGGATGGTAGCGGTGGTTGACGTTCAGGCGCCAGGTAAACAGCAGCAGCGCCACCAGCGCCACCACCAGGTGCAGCGGCCACCAGGACGCGCCGAACGACAAGCGGCCCTGTTTCACGCTGGCCTCGACCAGCTTGATCAGATTGTTATAGGTGAAAAACACCAGCAGCGCGATGATCAGGTTGACCGAACTGCCGGCGCGCGGATTGACGAAGCCCAGCGGAATGGCCAGCAAAATCAGCACCAGCGTGGTGATCGGCGCGCTGACGCGCCACAACACCTCGGCCATGGTGTACTGGTTGCGCTCCTTGAGCAGGGCCATCGTGGTCATCGAGTCGACGTTCAGTTCGCCGCCCGGCTCTTGCGCCTTGCTGGCCACGCGCATGCTGTAGCGGTCGAACTCCATGGTCTGGAAGTCGGACTGGCCCGGCTTGCCCTGGTAGCGCCGGCCGTTCTTCAGCACCAGGAAGCGCTCGCCCTTGGCGTCGGTCGAAATCACGCCTTCCTTGGCCACCACCACCGTGGTGCCCTTGGCGTCGAGCGTATTGACGAAGACGTTTTGCACGTTGGCCTTCTCGCCGGAGACGCCCTCGACGAAGAAGATGCGGTTGCTCGACGCCGATTCATTGAACTGGCCGGGCGAGACTTTTTGCAAGTCTTCGCGCTTCTGGAAGCGCTCGACGTATTCATTGCTCTTGTGCTTGGCCCACGGCGTCGCGTACAGGCTCAGCACCGCCGTCAACGCCACCAGCGGCAGGCCGAAGGTCAGCACCGGGCGGATCCAGCGCACCAGGCTCATGCCGGAAGCGAACCACACCACCATTTCGGAATCGCGGTAACTGCGCGTCACCACCATCAACACTGAAATAAAACTAGTGAGTATTAGGATAGTTGGCAGATAATTCAGGGCTGCGAAGATGATTAATGCAATCACATCGCTTGAGTCAACCTTCCCGCCCGCGGCCTCGCCGAGGATCTTGATCAGCGTCCAAGTAACAAAGATGGAAAACAACACCGTGAAGATGCCCCCTGCGGCACTGGTCAGTTCACGTTGTAGGGCGCGATGAAAGATCATTCGATGTATGGGCTTCGTGTCGGTGAGTTAAGTAACATGTTTACTAAGCAAATAAAAACGGAGAAGCAAATGGACTTTAGCATAAAAGCATTCGACACAAAAAACACCATTGTGTCGACCAAAACCGGCTGTGTCGCGGTGGCGGTATTTGAAAACAAACAGCTCTCGCCGGCGGCCAAGGCGCTCGACGGCGCGGGCGAGATCACGGCGGCGCTGAAGTCCGGCGACATCACCGGCAAAGCCGGCACCACCCTGCTGCTGCGCGGCGTTGGCGGCGTCAACGCCGAACGCGTGCTGTTGGTGGGACTGGGCGGCGACGAGGCCGTCAGCGAGAAAAATTTCGCGACCGCGGTGCAAGCGACGCTCAAGGCGTTCGGCGCACTCGGTGCCGCGGACGCCATTATCGCACTACCAATGACCGAAGTGAAAGAGCGCGATGTGAATTGGGCGATCCGTTGCGTGGTGCAGGCCGCGCACGAGGGCGAATACCGCGCCGACACCCAGAAGAGCAAGAAAGACCCGGCGCCGGCCGGCGTGCGCAAAATCGCCCTGGCGCTGCCGTCCAGCGTCGCCGCCAAGGCCGCGCTGGCGCAGAGCATCGCCATCGCCAACGGCGTGGACCTGACCAAGAACCTGGGCGACCTGCCCGCCAACGTCTGCACCCCGACGCACCTGGCCAACACCGCCAAGAAACTGGCGAAGGACTACAAGTTCGACGTCGAGGTGCTGGACCGCAAGCAGCTTGAGGCGCTGAAGATGGGCAGTTTCCTGTCGGTCACCAACGGCAGCGAGCAGCCGCCGAAGTTCATCGTGCTCAAGCACATGGGCGGCAAGGCCAAGGACGCGCCGGTGGTGCTGGTCGGCAAGGGCATCACCTTCGACACCGGCGGCATTTCAATCAAGCCCGGCCCCGGCATGGACGAGATGAAATACGACATGTGCGGCGCCGCCTCGGTGCTGGGCACCTTCCGCGCCATCGGCGAGATGAACTTGAAGCTCAACGTGATCGGCGTCATCGCCACCTGCGAAAACATGCCGTCGGGCCGCGCCACCAAACCGGGCGACATCGTCACCTCGATGAACGGCTTGACCATCGAAGTGCTCAACACCGACGCCGAAGGCCGCCTGGTGCTGTGCGACGCGCTGACCTACGCCGAACGCTTCAACCCGGCCGTCGTGGTCGACATCGCCACGCTGACCGGCGCCTGCGTGGTCGCGCTGGGCCACCACAACACCGGCCTGTTCACCCGCGGCGACGCGGCGCACGACAAGCTGGCCGGGGAATTGCTGGCGGCCGGCAAGAGCGCCGGCGACACCGCCTGGCGCATGCCGATCGAGGAAGCCTACAACGAGCAGCTCAAGTCGAACTTCGCCGACCTGGCCAACATCGGCAGCCCGGGCGGCGGCTCGATCACCGCGGCGGCCTTCCTGGAAAACTTCACCAAGAAGTACACCTGGGCGCATCTGGACATCGCCGGCACGGCCTGGAAGTCGGGCGGCGCGAAGGGCGCGACCGGCCGTCCGGTGCCGCTGCTGACCAATTTCCTGATTAACCGCGTGTAAAACGGCGCTGGCGTGTCGTCGGGTTACGCCGTGCCGGCCAACCCGGCCGACGACAATCGCGCAACCCCGCGTGCGCCTAGTACACCACCGAACCGGCGCCCGGCCCCTCAGACGAGGAAGCGGCGCCGGTTTTTTTCATTTCAATGGTCAGCGTGGCCGGATAGTCGTAGCCGGCGCCGGTGTCGCGGTCGACCAGGTACCCGACGCCGAGGGTCAGCACGTTGCCCCACAGGTTGCCGTGCGCCTTCGAGCCGATCAGCTCGTCGGCCTGGCCGACGCCCTCCTTGCGGCAGTCGACGCGCAGCGCTCCGGCGTGCTTGTGGATTAGGACGCGCCCGGGCGTGGTGACAAACCACTTGCCGGCGCCGTTGACCAGAATGCAGCCGGCGCCGGAAAGAGGCCGGTTGTCGAGGATGGTTTGCACCGCCACCTGTTGCTGGGTGGATTCGGTCAAGGTCGAGCAGCCGCCGGCCAGGGCCAGGGCCGCGCATGCGGCGTAGCGGAACATGGGGGGGCCTTTCGCGCTGCGCCGGCGGCCGACGCTACTTGACCGGCACCGGCTGGTTGGCCGGCACGGGCACGGCGGTCACGCTGTTTTTCGGGCTGCCGTCGATCAGGCGGTCGGAGTACACCAGGTACACCAGCGCGTTGCGCTTGGCGTCGACCATGCGCACCACCCGCACGTGCTTGAAGAAAATCGAGGCGCGTTCGGAGAACACCTCTTCCTGGCGCGGCAGTTTGCCGTTGAACTGCAGCGGGCCGACTTGGCGGCACGCCACCGACGACTCGGCCTTGTCCTCGGCCAGGCCGACGGCGCCCTTGATGCCGCCGGTTTTCGCGCGCGACAGGTAGCAGCTGACGCCGCCCACCCGCGGATCGTCGAACACTTCGACGACGACCTTGTGGTCCGGTCCGATCAGCTTGAAGGCGGTGTCGACCGACCCTACCGTCTCGGCCGAGGCCAGGCGTGCGACGGCCAACAGCGCCACCGCGCATACCGCTTGTGCTACGCGCATACAGTTCCTTTTATTCTCGCCCGGGGGCGACGCTCAATTGATCGGCGAAAAACGCTGGACGACGACGCCGTCGACGTCGATCCATTGAAAGAAGACGTCCTGGGGACGGGTCCAGATCGAGCCGTCGGGGGCGCGATAGACGATCATCGGCGTCAAGTCCGATTCGAGGGTCGCCTCGCAGACGAACTCGTAGATCCCGCCCTTGTAATGCCGGTATCGCATGGCGCTAGCCTTCAGCCGTCGGCATTGGCGTCGTTGCCGTCGTCCGCCAAGGCCTTCTGCTTCTTCTTCAAGCCCTGGATGACTTTCAAGATACCCTCCATGCCGGCGGCGCCGTCGATGTCGGTGAAAGCGTCCAACACTTCGTTGAGCACCTTGTTGCGCACGGCCGCCTCGTCCGACGTCATGTCGGGCGCGCCCTGCGGCGCGCGCGCCTTCGCGCTCGCGGTAGCCTTGGCGGTTTTACCGGCGGTTTTACCGTGCGTCAACGCGGCCTGCCAGATCACCCAGCGCCGCTGCGTTTCAAATATCAGGTACTCGTCCGGCTTGTCTTCACGCCGCCGCACAATGTGGCCATCACGCTGCGCCCACGCTTCAAATGCTGTTCGCATTTTCTTCCTTTACAAATGCTACGCGCATGTCTCACTATTAAAACCGCAACATTTCAAAATATTACCATTTATTGGCCCTACAAAACACTTTCTGTCATGTAGTGTTGCGTTTAGTATAGAAAACATGCGGCACCAACCGCGATCCATAATCAGTATATTTCGCTTTTGATCCGATGGTAATGTAATTTACATGCCGCTTTTGCAACTTCAAAAAAAACCGTCGCGGCCTGCGATTACGCTATATAACATAAGATGATATTTTAGTGGTTTTCGGCGTCCCCCTGCGAGAAACTTCACGGCAATCCCGCCCGCCGCCCCTACAAGCGACCTCAAGCACACTGTCGGAGCGGTTTTTACCGCATTGATGCGCAACATGCAAAACTTCCTGTCGCCAACTTGTCAATGTCAGTATTTTATACAACAAATAACTCCCTACTGGAACTGTAGTTTCAATCGTGCGCCGGGTTCGCGACCGATGTGACACGCGGGCGGGCGCCGCTTGCGGTAAGATTCGCCCCATCGGGCGCGCCGCCGCACGGCGCCGACGCCCGGGCGCGCGGCGCCCGCCCCTCTTTATAAGGATGTTCAAGCAATGAAATTAGCAACCTGGAACGTCAACTCCCTCAAAGTGCGCCTGCCGCAAGTATTGCAGTGGCTCAGCGACAACCCCGTCGATGTGCTGTGCCTGCAAGAAACCAAGCTCACCGACGACAAATTCCCCGTCGCCGAGATCGAGGCGGCCGGCTACCAGGTCGTCTTCAGCGGCCAGAAGACCTACAACGGCGTGGCGATCCTGTCGAAGCTGCCCATCACCGACGTCGTCAAGAACAATCCGCGCTACGAGGACGCCCAGCAGCGCATCCTGGCGGCGACCATCGACGGCGTGCGCGTGGTCTGCGCCTACGTGCCCAACGGCCAGAGCGTCGACTCGGACAAGTACGCATACAAGCTGGGCTGGCTGGCGGCGCTGCACGAATGGCTGGCGGAGCAGGCGCTGCTGCACAGCAACCTGGCCGTGGTCGGCGACTACAACATCGCCCCCGACGACCGCGACGTGCACGACCCGGTGGCGTGGGCCGGCCAGGTGCTGGTGTCGGACCAGGAACGCGCCGCGCTGACGCGGCTGATCGACCTCGGCCTGCAGGACGCCTTCCGGCTGTTCGAGCAGGCCGAGAAATCGTTCAGCTGGTGGGACTACCGCCAGCTCGGCTTCCGCCTGAACAAGGGCCTGCGCATCGACCACATTTTGCTGTCGGCGCCGCTGGCGACGCGCTGCACCGCCTGCGTGATCGACCGCGCGCCGCGCAAATGGGAACAGCCGTCGGACCACGCGCCGGTGATCGCCACCATCGTTTGAGGCGCTCTAGCGCGATGCCGTAGCGCGATGTCGTAGGCCGGGTTAGCCCGCCCGGGCGTAAGCCGACTGGCGTCGGCAGCGGCTCGGCGCTGAGTTCATCAACACCAAGGGCGTGACCCCGTTCAAGCCAGCGGTGCCAGCTTCCGCTCGGCCAGCGCCTGCGGCACCGGCTGCGAGAACAGGTAGCCCTGGGCGTACTGGCAGCCTTGCCGCTGCAGCAGCGCGAACTGGCCTTCGGTCTCGACCCCTTCGGCCACCGCCGACAGCTGCAGGCTGTCCGACAAGGCGATGATGGCCGCGACGATGGCCCGGTCCTCGGCGCTGTCCTCCAGGTCCTTGATGAAGGCGCGGTCGATCTTGATCTTTTTCACCGGGAAGCGCTTCAGGTAGGCCAGGCTGGAGTAGCCGGTGCCGAAGTCGTCGATCGACAGGCGGATGCCCATCGCGTTGATCTGCCCGAGGATCGCCAGCGTGTGCTCGCCGTGCTGCATCAGCGCCGTCTCGGTGATCTCGAATTCGAGCAGCGCCGGGTCGATGCCGGTTTCGTCGAGGATGCGGCGGATCGAGCCGACCAGGCCGCGGTGCATGAACTGGCGCGGCGACAGGTTGACCGCCAGCGGCACCGGCTGCAGCCCCCTCGCCAGCCATTCCATGCTCTGCTCGCAGGCGCGGCGGATCACCCATTCGCCGATCGGCACGATCAGACCGTTCTCCTCGATGATCGGGATGAAGCTGTCCGGCATCACCAGCCCCAGCCCCGGGCGGCGCCAGCGCAGCAGCACCTCCATCGTGTGCAGCCGGCGCGTGCCGGCGTCGACGATGGGTTGGTAAAACAGCTCGAACTGCCGCTGCGCCAGCGCGCCGCGCAGGCTGCTCTCCAACTCGAAATGCTGGGCCGCGGCCTGGTTCATCTTCTGCGTGAAGAACTGGTAGTTGTTGCGCCCGCTGGCCTTGGCGTGGTACATCGCCGCGTCGGCGTGGCGCATCAAGGTGTCGACGTCGGCGCCGTCGTCGGGGTAGACGCAGATGCCGATCGACGGCGTGATGTGCAAGGTGTGGCCGTCCAGCGGGAACGGCGCGGCCAGCGCGTCGATGATCTTCTCGGCGACGTGGCTGGACTCGTCGACGCTGCGGATGCCAGGCACCAGCACGACGAACTCGTCGCCGCCAAGGCGCGCCACCGTGTCGCTGACGCGCACCGCGCGGCACAGCCGGCTGGCGACCTCCTTGAGCAGGCTGTCGCCGGTCATGTGGCCGAGCGAATCGTTGATGGTCTTGAAGCGGTCCAGGTCGATGAACATCACCGCCAGGCGGCGCTCCTGGCGCTGCGCCGCCAGCATGGCCCGGTCGAGCCGGTCCGACAGCAGCGCGCGGTTGGGCAGGCCGGTCAGGCTGTCGTGGTAGGCCATGTGGTGCACCCGCGCCTCGGCCTGGCGCCGCTCGACGATCTCGCCCTGCAGCAAGGCGTTGGCGCCGGCCAGCTCGGCGGTGCGTTCGAGCACCCGCACCTCCAGCTCGTCGCGCGCGCGCAGCACCGCCTCGGCCGCCTCGCGGCGCGCCGTGACGTCGTCGACCAGCCAGACCGAGCGGCCGTTGGCCTGGGCCAGGTCGAAGGGCCGGCCCGACAGGCGCGCCCAGAATTGGCTGCCGTCGTGGCGCATCAGCCGGTATTCCGACATGTGCACGCGGCCGGCGCGGAAGTCGCGCGCGGTCTCGAGCCGGGCCGCCTCCCAGGCCGCCCGGTCCGGATACAGCGCCTGCACCGACAGGCCGGCGATGCCGCCGGGCGGGTAGCCGAACAGCTCCTCCATCTTGCTGTTGCAGCGCAGGTTGTAGCCGTCCTCGACGACGGCGATGCCGAGCACCGCGCTGTCGAGGATGGCCTGGTTTTCCAGCAGCGCGTTGCGCAGCGACTCCTCGGCGCGCTTTTGCTCGGTGCGGTCCTCGATGACCCAGATGGTGCCCTGCGCCGGCTCGTTCGGATTGACCACGTAGCCGATCAGCTGGGCCCACAGCGTGCTGCCGTCGCTGCGCTGCATCAGCGTCTCGATCTGGAACGGCTTGCCGACCGAGAGCAGCGGGAAGGCGGCCGCGCCGAGGCGGTCGTAGGACTGCTGCGACGGATACAGCGCCAGTCCGGGCAGGCCCAGGCCGCTGTCGCCGGCGTAGCCGAACATGTCGCCGAAGCCGCGGTTGTAGCGCGTGATCAGGCGGTTCTTGGTAAACAGGATGCTCATCGAGGCGTTGGTCATGATCGCCTCGACCTCCATGCGGGTCTGGCGGCTCTCGCTGATGTCCTCGATGATCCAGATGGTGCCCTCGTCGCTGTGCTCCTGGTCGACCGCCTTGGCGCGCACGCGGCACCAGAACAGCGAGCCGTCCTTGCGCTTGAACAGGTACTCGTCCTTTTCAAAGGGCTGGCCACTGCCCAGCAGCGGCGCCGCCTCCAGGCCGAACTGGCGGTACACCTCGTCCGAGGGGAACAGCACGCAGGCGGGCCGGCCGATGAGGTCGGCGCGGCTGCAGCCGAACATCTCGGCGATGCGCGGATTGCAGCTCAGAATACGCCGCGCCTTGCTGAACAGGATGCCGACCGAGGCGTTGTCGAGGATCGCCTTCTGCTCCAGCAGCAGCTGCTTGCCCGACTCCTCAGTGGCTTTTTGCGCGCTGCGGTCGTCGAAGATCCAAATCGCGTCGCGGTGCGTGGCGCCGGGGTTGATGGCGTAGCCGAAGGCGTGCGCCCAGAAGGTGCCGCCGTCGCGCCGCCGCATCTCCATCTCGGCCTGGTAGGCCTTGCCCGCGGCCAGCAGCGGGCCGGCCTTGCGCACCACCTCCAGGTAGTGCGACGGCGACGGGTACAGCGACTGCACCGGCTGGCCGACGCCGTCGTCGCCGGCCAGGCCGAAGCATTCGGCGAAGCGGCGGTTGTAGCGCAGGATGCGCTTGTCGCGCTGGAAGCCGATGGCCAGCGGCGCGTTGTCCATGATCGCCTGCATCTCCAGCAGGGCGCGGCGCAGGCGGTCCTCGTCGCGGCGGTGCTCGCTGATGTCCTCGAGTATCCAGACGGTGCCGCCGGCGGTGTTGAGCGGGTCGATCGCGCGCCCGTACAGGCGGCTCCAGAACAGCGAGCCGTCCTTGCGCCTGAGTTCGAGTTCGGTGCTGAACGACTGCCCTTTCGACAGCGGCGGCCCGGCCAACCGCCCCAGCGCAACGTAGTCTTGCCGCGACGGATAGACGACGACGCCGTCGCGGCCCTCGAGTTCGTCGCGGCCGTAACCGAACATCTCGGCGGCGCGGATATTGCATTCCTGGATCACGCCAAGCCGGGAGAACAGGATGCCGACGGCGGCGTTTTCCAGGATCGCCCGCTGCTCGAGCAGGGTCTTGCGCAGCGCCATCTGGTCGCGCTGGTGTACGCTGACGTCGTTGAACAGCACGGTGGCGCCGCGCAGGCCGGCGCTGGCCGGCAGCGGCTTGGCCCAGACCTGCACCGCGACGGCGGTGCCGGCGCCGGTCAGCAGGCTGCTGTCCCAGCGCTGCTCGGCGGCGCCGGCGGCGGCCGCCGCCGCGCCCAGCTGGCGCACGCTGAACGCCTGGCACTCGGTGGCGAAGAAGTCGGCCAGCGCCCGCCCGCCCAGGTCGACGCCGAGCAGGCGCGTCAGCGCGGGGTTGACGGCCAGCACCGTGCCGCCGCTGTCGCAGGCGCAGGCCGGCGGGCCGATCAGGTCGAGGGCCGCGGCGATCAAATCTGGATGGGTCGGAGCTCGGTTCATGTACACCACTGCAGCAGTTGAAAAATGCGACCTGAGGCCCCGGCGCCGCGACGACTCCAGATCATAAACCACATTGCGCCAATTTTGTCAGAATCAACTATTGGCGACCGCAATGCCCGGCGCCCGGGGCCGGCGCCGCCCCCCCCCTGGCCCGCGGCGCCATCGATATCCCGGCCAGGCGTCGCGGTTGTGTTTCATTTTTTGTTTCATGGCGCAACACCGGAACGCATCTGGCATAAAATTGCACCATGCGCCGACCCGCCCCCCCCTCCTCCCCCGACCCGCTCGACAAACCCGTGATCTGGACCGTCTCGGTCTCGCGCCTGTTTGACCTGTTCCGCGACATCACGCTGGAATACGACGACCTGGCGACGATCGAGCCGATCAACCTCGGCTTCGACGACGCCGCCCGCCACATCCGCGAGCGCATGGCCAGCGAGCGCTGCGACGCGGTGATCGCGGCCGGTTCCAACGCCGCCTATTTGAAGGGCCGCCTGGCGGTGCCGGTGGTGGTGGCCAAGGCCAGCGGCTTCGACGTGATGCAGGCGCTGGCGCGGGCGCGGCGCGTGTCGACGCGCATCGGCGTCATCAGCTACCAGGAGCAGATGCCGGAGCTGGCCGAATTCGCCGCCACCTTCGGCTTCGAGATCGCCCAGCGCACCTACGCCACCGAGGAGGACGCGCGGGCGCAGATCAACGACCTGAAGGCGGCCGGCATCGCCGTCATCGTCGGCGCCGGCCTGATCACCGACCTGGCCGAGGAGGCCGGCCTGACCGGGGTGTTCGTCTACTCGGCCGGCTCGATCCGCCAGGCCTTCGACGACGCGCTGGAAATGGCCCGCCTGAGCCAGCTCGAATCGCACCGCGGCCGCCGCGCGGTGGTCGCCGACACCTTGCGCGCCAAGCACGGCCTGAACGACCTGCGCGGCGACTCGCCGGCGATGGAGGCGCTGCGCCAGTCGGTGCTGCTGTACGCGACGTCGCCGGCGACGGTGCTGATCCAGGGCGAAACCGGCACCGGCAAGGAGCTGGTGGCGCAGGCGATCCACCGCGAAAGCCCGCGCAAGCTGGGGCCGAACCGGCCCTTCGTGGCCGTCAACTGCGGCGCCATCGCCGAGTCGCTGCTGGAGTCGGAGTTGTTCGGCCACGAGGACGGCGCCTTCACCGGCGCGCGCCGCGGCGGCCACGCCGGCCTGTTCGAGGCGGCCCACCGCGGCACCCTGTTCCTCGACGAGATCGGCGAAATGCCGCTGGCGCTGCAAACCCGCCTGCTGCGCGTGCTGGAGGAGCGCGAGGTGGTGCGGGTCGGCGGCACGCGGCCGATCGCTATCAACGTGCGCATCATCAGCGCCACCCATTGCGACCTGGAACAGCGGGTGCGCGACGGCCGCTTCCGCGCCGACCTGTTCTACCGCCTGGCGGTGCTGCGCCTGAGCCTGCCACCGCTGCGCGAGCGCCCCGGCGACGTGCTCGGCCTGGCCGAATGGACGCTGAAAAGCGCGCTGGCGGCGCTGGGCGCGCGGCCGCAGCCGAACCTGCACGCCGAGTTGCTGGCCTGCGCGCCGCTGCTGGCGCGCCACGGCTGGCCCGGCAACGTGCGCGAACTGCGCAACCTGATGGAGCGCCTGGCGCTGTTCCTGGCGGCGCAACCGCTGCAGGCGCTGACGCCAAGCTTTGTGCTGGGCGTGGCGCCCGAGCTGGCGCAGCCCGCCGCGGCCCTGGCGGGCGCGTGGCCCGGCGCGCCGGCCGCCAGGGCGGCGCCGGAAACGGCCAGCGCCACGCTGGCGCGCTTCGGCGGGCGGCGCGACGCCGCCGCCGACTATCTCGGCGTCAGCCGCACCACGTTGTGGCGCAAGCTGCGCGCCGAGGCCGGCGGCGCCTGAGCAGGGGCCGGCGGCTCCATGGTTGCCAAAAACAGACACTTTCCGCGTCCGTCGATCGGTCAATGGTCAAGCGCCGGCAAACGTCGTATATTGGAATCTGGCAACACAACGACCAACACGACACCGCTCACAGGGAGACCCCACATGCACCAGCAACGCGCCCGCCTTTTCAAACTCAGCACCATCTCGCTCGCCTTGGCGCTGGCCGCCTGCGGCGGCGGCGGCTCCTCAAACGTGACGCCGGACCCGGTGGTGAGCGCCTCGCGCACCGTCGCCGGCACGGCCGCGAAGGGCATCATCAAGGGCGGCACGGTGAAGGTGTTCGCGGTCAACGCCGACGGCACCCTGGGCACCACGGCCTTGGCCTCCGGCACCACCGGCGCCGACGGCACCTTCTCCATCAAAATCGCCGCCGACCTGCTGACCTTCGTCGTCGAGGTCAGCGGCAACGCCAGCGCCACCACGGCCGACGAGGCCACCGGCGAGGACCTGCCGATCGGCGAGGTGTTCAAGCTGAAGAGCGTGGTCAAGCTGGGCGGCGCCGGCGAAACGCCGTACTCCGGTTCGGTCAGCCCGCTGACGGACATGGTCGCCAAGGCGGCCGCGGGCGCCGCCGGCGGCCTGTCGGCGGCCAACATCGCCAGCGCCAAAGCCGGCTTCACGGCCTTCTTCGGCTTCGACCCGGAGACGGTCAAGCCGGTCAACTCGAACAGCCCCGGCGCCGCCACGGCGAGCGCCGCCGAGAAGCTGCAAAGCGTGATGCTGGCGGCGATTTCGAAAATGGCCAAGGACGGCTCGCTCGACTGCGCCAAGCCGACGCCGGCAGATAAACTCAGCTGCGTGGTCGGCAAGATCGGCGCGATCGGCGCGATCGGCGCCGGCGGCCTGACCGTCAACGACACGCTGACGGGCGCCATCGACGCGGCCGCCGCCGAAGTCGTCGGCGACCCGGCCATCAACAAGACCGGCACCACCACCGTCGCGCAACTGCCGAAGGGCACCGTACCGATCGTCGCGCCGGCGGCCAACCCGATTGCCGCGGCCACGCGCCTGTTCAACAGCCTGCGCAGCAATATCGGCGCGCTGAGCAAGGCCGACAAGAGCGGCATCATCGACCTGCGCGCCGACGGCATGCGCGCCGACTTCGACAAGGCCACCGCGCCGCTCGACGACGACCTGGCCAAATGGGTCCAGCTGACCACGCGCGGCATCGACTTCCTGCGCGACTACCAGGCCGGCCACGCCGCCACGACCAACATGCCGATGTACGCCGGCGGCAAGCGCATCGGCGGTTGCGGCGTGTACCAGGACGGCAACGCCAGCGTCGCGGCCACGGCGGCCGGCAACGCCGTCTCGGTGGCGTGCTCGATCGTGCGCAAGAACGTCCCCGGTTCCTTCAGCAGCGGCGGCGGCCACAGCACCTTCAAGCAGGTCACGGCGGTGTTTATCATCAACCCCGTCGCCGGCAGCAGCACCGCCTACACCTACTCCAGCCGCGCGCGCATCGAAACCCTGTTCGACGGCGTGCGCGACCCGGCCAAGGACGTCCCCGTGGGCGCCTACGGCAACGCGCAGAACCGCGCGCTCGGCGACATCCAGTACCTGAAGACCGGCGACATCGTCAACAACATCACCTTCAGCGGCATGATGCCGGCGCGCACCGACGCCTACGGCGCCGCCCTCAGCGACCACGGCCTGTGGAGCATCGCGGCGAGCCGCACCGCCGAGGGCAACAAGCTGTTCAAATACGCGCTGGCCGGCTCGATCACCTCGATCAAGGACGGCCAGCCGGCCGGCAAAGTGAGTATCGCCGACGACTCCTTCCTGCGCACCGAGGAACAGGTCGAGGGTAGCATCGTCACCACCGGCGTCAAGGAATTCTCGCTGGGCTTGGAGGCCGAAGCCGGCGGCAGCAAGGTCGCCGGCAAACTGGTGCTGTCCGAAGCGAAGGCCGACAAGAGCGGCTTCGACTACCAGCCCACCAAGATCGCCTTCACCGGCAAGCTGAGCACAAGCAACGCCGAGTTCTTCACCGGCGCCCTGACGTTCGCCCAGCCCAATTTTAATCTGTACGACTCGACCCAGCCTGCGTCGGACGGCAACGTCGCGATGCAAAGCGCGACGCTGGTCGGCAAACTGAGCATCCCGGACCGTCCGGCGCTGATCGTCCAGTTCAGCGGCACCCGCAGCCGCGGCGCCACCGAGAAATTGAACCTGACCGGGCAGTATAATGACGGCACCAACCTGGTCAACCTCGGCCTCAGCGTCGTTGGCGGCAGCAGCGGCGGCGGCGACCAAAGCGTGTTGACGATCTCCAGCGTCGACGGCGTCGCGCTGACCCTGACCGGCGCCGACACCGCCGACGTGCTCAAGGACGGCGTCAAGGTGGCCGTGCTGAACACCAAAACCGGCCTGATCAATTTCACCGACGGCAGCTTCTTCTCGCTGAAATAGGTCTTTTTTTGATTCAACCGAACCTGGCGGCCTCCCCCGCCAGGTTTTTTTATTCTTGGAATGTGTATGCGCAACGATGTATTCGCCGTATTACTGCTGGGTGGCGCCAGCTGCCTGCCGGGCCAGGCCCACACCGCGCCAACGCAGGCGAGCGTGCTGGCCGGCTGGGCGCCGTATGTCGAGGCGCGCCTGTGGGAAGCCTACGACGGCATTCCGATTCAACAATTCGAGAGCGACTGGGCGGTCGGCTTCGCGCCGCGCGCCGGGCGCAACGTCATGTTCCAGCGCAACCGGATCGAGGCCGGGGTCGAAAAAGGGCCGTGGCGGCTGGCCTTTGAATTCCGCCAGGAGGCGGCCCTGCGCACCACCGGCGAGACCATGCAACTGGTGCACCGCTACAAGCAGCGCATCAAGCTGGCCACGCCGACCACCTTCGACGTGGACGCCGCGGCCGAGGGCTGGTCGGCCAAGGGCCTGCGCGCCAGCCGCTGGTTCGAGCTGCCCGCCCCGGGCGCGCGGGCGCCGCGCCTGAACCTGGCGCTGGCGCTGTACGGCACCCCGCGGGTGCGCGACAACACCTTGTCGGGCCAGGTCGCCGGCGGTCCCGCCGACGAGTACACCTTCCGGGTGGCGCAGACCGACGTGAACAGCCGCTACCGCTATCCCTTTATGAGCGAGAAGTTCGGCGGCTCGGGCGCCAGCGTGTCCGCCGCGCTGGAGTGGCCGCTCAGCGACGACACGCGCCTGAAGCTGAAGCTGGACGACTTGTGGAGCCGCATGACATGGCGCAACGTGCCGCGGACGCAGCAGAGCGTCGACTCGGCGGTGGCCCACTACGACGAGCAGGGCTATATCAATTACCGCCCGCTACTGAGCGGCCAAAACAGCCAGGTGAGCAAAACCGCGGCCATCCGCCGCTCCGGCGCGGCTGCGCTCGAGTCGCGCTTCGGCGCCTGGGGCGCGGCCTTGCAGATCGAGCGCTACGCCGGCACCACCATCCCAACCGTCACCGGCTCGCACCAGTTCGGCTGGGGCAAGCTCAGCGCCAGCGTCGAAACCCGCTTCCGGACCCTGGGATTGGCCGTTGAACGGGGCGACTTCCATGTCGCGCTGCAGGCCGACCGGCTCAAGCTGAGCGAGGCCAAATCGATCGGGCTGAACCTGGGCTACCGTTACCAGTTTTAAACGGCGGGCGCCGATGCGCGGCGGCCATCGGCCGTCGTTCGCCCCCATTGCACCCAAATACAACAGTTATCAAACATATCAGATTATAATATTTCCATTAAGCATGGAGTATTGTATATTTACACGCCGTTAAATTATTGCAATAAATATCTAATTAAAGAAATCACAATGAAAAAAAATCAAGCCGGCCTGTTGGCCCTGAGCGCGCTATCGCTCGCCCTGACGACATTAAGCGGATGCGGCAGCGGCGGCGGCGAGGCTGCGGCTCCCCCGACCGTTGTAGCAGCCCAGCGCACGCTGCAGGGCACGGCGGCGAAAGGCATTATCAAGGGTGCGCAAGTGCAGGTGTTTGCCATCGACGCGGCCGGCAACAAGGGCGCCCTGCCGATCGCCAGCGGCGTAACGGCCGCGGACGGTAGTTACACCGTGGCATTGCCGGCCGACGTGCTGGTCTTTAGCGTCGAAGTCATCGGTGGCGCCGGCGCGATGATGGCCGACGAGGCCAGCGGCAAGGATGTCGCGCTGCCCGCCGGCTTCAAGTTGCGCAGCGTCGTGAAACTGGCGCAATCGGCGCAAACGAGCGTCACCAGTTCGGTCAGTCCATTGACGGAAATGATCGTCCAGGCCGCCGAAAAAGCCGGCGGCCTCTCCGCCGACAACATCGATAACGCCAAGCGCGGCTTCGCGGCGGCCTTTGGTTTCGATGCGGAACAGGTCAAGCCGGTCAATTCCAACAGTGCCGCCGCGGCAAGCGCGTCGGAAACGGAAAAACTGCAAAGCCTGCTGCTGGCGGCGATCTCCAAAATGGCCCTGGACGGCAAGCTCGGCTGCTCCGCCGCCGAACTGAGCGAGCGCCTCGCCTGTGTCGCCAAAGGCATTGGCGCGCTCGGCACGCTCAAGAACGGCAAGCTGGAACTGGACGCCAACATTCAAGCCGATCTGCGCCAGGCTTTGACCAATGTCGCCGGCGACGACACCATCAACCAGACCGGCAACGCCTCGGCCAACGGCTTGCCGTCGTTCCCGCCGGTCACGCCGGTGCCGCCGGTTACGCCGGTTACGCCGGTGCCACCGGTACCGCCGGTCACACCTCTGCCACCGGTACCGCCAGTCACGCCGCCATCGACGGATGTTCAGCTGGCAAAAAAACTGTTCGCAAGTTTGCGCACCAATGTGAATCTGTTCGGCACCGCGGGCGTTGAATCGGACTTGGAGCTACCCGGCGACGCCATGAAGGCCGATTTCGACAAAGCCATCGCGCCGCTGGATAAAAATATCATCGACTTGTTACAAGTAAGCAGCAAGGGCTTGGATTATCTGCGCGCGTTCAAGGCGGGCGAGGTCTACAGCCCCTATTTCTCGCTGTACGAGCGGAACGGCGGCCACAACACCTACCTCGGTGAGTGCCAAGTCCTCAGCTCGGCCAGCGAACTCTATTACGCGCGGGGGCCGGAGGAAGCCCATCACATCAAGTGCTACACGCCCTACCTATACCTGGCCGGGCTCTGGGATGACTCCGGCTATCATTATCAAACACTTCTCAGATCCATGGCGCTTACACCGGTTCCAGGCTCCAGTACCGCGTATACCTACCGTTCACGGTTGATCAAATTGACCGACTGGCAGGAAAACACCGCAATTCCCCTCGGCAACTATAACAACGCCGACGGTGCCGCCATCGGTACCATCGACTATGCCAAATTTGGCGAGCTCGTCAGCAAACTGTCGGTGTCGGGCCAACTGCCCGCCCGCCATGACGCATCCGGTGTCGCTATCACGGACCACGAATTGTGGGATGTGACGGCCACCCGCAGCGCCGAAGGCGGCGACGTCTACAAATACGCCTTGTCCGGCGAACTCGCTTCTGTCAAGGGCGGCGTCCAGGTCGGCAAAGTCAGTATCAAGCCGGGCTCCTTCGCCCGCATCAAGGAGCATGTGGAGGGCGACAGCGACCGTCGCAACGTCAAGGAAGTGGCGCTCTTGCTGTCGGCCGAATCGGGCGGCAGCAAAGTCGACGGCGCATTGGCCTTGTCCAAGCCGATGGGGGACAAAAACGGCCGGGCTTACCAGCCGACCAGCCTGGCGTTCAGCGGCAGCCTGGCCACCAACAAGGCCGAGTTTTTCAACGGCACCTTGAGCTACGACCTGGCCGGCTACAACAGGTACGACGTGCGGCAAGCCGAATCGGCCAGCAACTTCACCAAGAAAAACGTCACGCTGTCGGGCAAGTTGAGCATGCAGAACCGGCCGCAATTGTCGCTCAGCGTCAGCGCCAACCAGACCGCCTTCCAGCGCAGCAGCGCCGTCGGGCAATACAGCGACGGCAGCGCGACGATCAACGTCAGCGTCAGCGACGCGTCGCCGCGCGTGACCCGGGTCGCCAGCACGGACGGCGTGGCGTTCGAGTACAGCGCCGGCATGCAAACGGTGAATGTCATGAAGGCAAACGCCAAGGTTGCCGTCATCAATGTCGGCACCGGCATCATCAACTACGTCGACGGCGCGTTTGAATCGCTGAAGTAATTCCCCGCAATGCGGGAGGGCGGCCCGGCGCCTAGCGCCGGGCTTTTTTTCGCCCTCTTTTCCACGCCCCGGCCGGGACGCAAGGGCTGTCCATGGACGAAAAAAAACCCGCGCCACGTCGGTGGTGCGGGTTTTTTGTTGCGTCCTGCGCTTTATTCGACTTCGACCGTCTCCGGCGCGCTGGCCGGCGGCGCCGCGTCGGACTCGGGGAACTCCAGCTTGACCTGGTCCTTCTCGTCGAGGTCGACGGTGACCTTGCCGCCGCTGACCAGGCGGCCGAACAGCAGCTCGTCGGCCAGCGCCTTGCGGATCATGTCCTGGATCAGGCGCGCCATCGGCCGCGCGCCCATCAAGGGGTCGAAACCCTTCTTGGCCAGGAATTTGCGCAGCCTCTCGGTGAAGATCGACTCGACTTTCTTCTCGTGCAACTGCTCTTCCAGCTGCATCAGGAACTTGTCGACCACGCGCAGGATGATTTCCTCGTCCAGCGCGCGGAAGCTGATGGTCGCGTCGATGCGGTTGCGGAACTCCGGCGTGAACATGCGCTTGATGTCGGCCATCTCGTCGCCCGCCTCTTTCGAGTTGGTGAAGCCCATCGAGTGCTTCTGCAAGCTTTCCGCGCCGGCGTTGGTGGTCATGATGATGATCACGTTGCGGAAGTCGGCCTTGCGGCCGTTGTTGTCGGTCAGGGTGCCGTGGTCCATCACCTGCAGCAGGATGTTGAAGATGTCCGGATGCGCCTTCTCGATCTCGTCGAGCAGCAGCACCGCGTGCGGCTTCTTGGTGATCGCCTCGGTCAGCAGCCCGCCCTGGTCGAAACCGACATAGCCCGGCGGCGCGCCGATCAGGCGGCTGACCGCGTGGCGCTCCATGTATTCGGACATGTCGAAGCGGATCAGTTCGATGCCGAGGATGAACGCCAGTTGCTTGGCCACCTCGGTCTTGCCGACCCCGGTCGGACCGGAGAACAGGAAGGAGCCGATCGGCTTGTCGGTCTTGCCCAGGCCGGCGCGCGCCATCTTGATGGCCGACGACAGCGCCTCGATGGCCGGTTCCTGGCCGAACACCACGTTGCGCAGGTCGCGGTCGATGGTCTGCAGCTTGCTGCGGTCGTCCTGGTTGACCGTTTGCGGCGGGATGCGGGCGATCTTGGCGATGATGTCCTCGATCTCGGCCTTGCCGATGGTTTTCTTTTGCTTCGACTTGGGCAGGATGCGCTGCGCCGCGCCGGCCTCGTCGATGACGTCGATGGCCTTGTCGGGCAGGTGGCGGTCGTTGATGAAGCGCGCCGCCAGTTCGGCCGCGGTGGTCAGCGCCGACGACGAATACTTGACGCCGTGGTGTTCCTCGAAGCGCGACTTGAGGCCGCGCAGGATCTGCACGGTCTGCTCGACGGTCGGCTCGTTGACGTCGACCTTCTGGAAGCGCCGCGACAGCGCGTGGTCCTTCTCGAACACGCCGCGGAACTCGGTGTAGGTGGTGGCGCCGATGCACTTGAGCTGGCCGTTCGCCAGCGCCGGCTTGAGCAGGTTGGAGGCGTCGAGCGTACCGCCCGAGGCCGAACCGGCGCCGATGATGGTGTGGATCTCGTCAATGAACAGGATGCCGTTCGGGTTGTCCTTCAATTGCTTGAGGACGGCCTTGAGGCGCTGCTCGAAGTCGCCGCGGTACTTGGTGCCGGCCAGCAGCGCGCCCATGTCGAGCGAATAGACGACGGCGTTGGCCAGGATTTCCGGCACTTCGCCCTGCGTCACGCGCCAGGCCAGGCCCTCGGCGATGGCGGTCTTGCCGACGCCGGCCTCGCCGACCAGCAGCGGATTGTTCTTGCGCCGGCGGCACAGGATCTGGATGACCCGGTCGACCTCGTCCTCGCGGCCGATCAGCGGATCGATCTTGCCCTCGGCGGCGGCCTTGTTCAGGTTTTGCGTGAACTGGTCGAGCGGACTTTCCTTCTGCTGGCCGTCGACCGGCGCCTCTTCGACGCCGTCGGAAGCCTTCTGCATGTCGACCTGCTGGTCCTTGCGCACGCCGTGGGAAATGAAATTGACCACGTCCAGGCGCGTCACGCCCTGCTGGTGCAGGTAGTAGACGGCGTGCGAATCCTTCTCGCCGAAGATGGCCACGAGCACGTTGGCGCCCGTCACTTCCTTCTTGCCGTTCGACGCCGACTGCACGTGCATGATGGCGCGCTGGATCACGCGCTGGAAACCCAGCGTCGGCTGGGTATCGACCTCGCCCGTGCCGGGCACGGTCGGGGTGTTGTCGCCGATGAAATTGGTGAGGGTTTTGCGTAGGTCTTCGATGTTGACCGCGCACGCACGCAACACTTCGGCCGCCGATGGATTATCCAGCAGCGCAAGCAGTAAATGCTCGACCGTGATGAATTCGTGCCGTGCCTGCCTCGCCTCGACAAACGCCATGTGCAAACTTACTTCTAATTCCTGCGCAATCATACTTCCTCCATCACGCACTGCAGGGGATGCCCCGCCTTGCGCGCATGCGTTAAAACGAACTCCACTTTGGTACACGCTATATCTTTAGAGAACACGCCGCACACTCCTTTGCCGTAGCGATGCACGCTGAGCATGATTTGCGTCGCCGTCTCGCGATCTTTGTTGAAGTACTCCTGGATGACCGCCACCACGAACTCCATCGGCGTGTAGTCATCGTTGAGCAGGGCCACCTGGTACAGGGGCGGCGGTTTCAGCGTCTGCCGCTCCAGCAGGGTTTCGGTGTCATGCTTGGTTGCCATACGCTTATTCTAATGCTTTCAGGGTGGATGCAAAGCGCAAAATCAGCGCCATTCCGATAGTTTTTAATCTTACGCGCTTTCTCGACTCTGCGCAGATGGCGACACCATCTATAAAATCAAGAGTTGCGTTTCAGCATGTTGTGAAAAAATTAGCAAAGATGCGAGAAAAGCGCTTGACTTCAACTTTTTTTCCGCCAACAATGCGTTATCGACTAGTGCAGAAATGTACAGGTTGGTAAGAAGTGAGGCGTCGAGGAGGGGGCAAAAAGCTTCTTGCTTTTATGGCTCGTGTGATTTGTTTTTATTTGAAAGTTCTTTTTATGGCAACAGGTACAGTTAAGTGGTTCAATGATTCCAAAGGTTTTGGCTTCATCACCCCAGATGATGGCGGCGAAGATTTGTTTGCTCATTTCTCCGCAATCAACATGAACGGTTTCAAGACCCTCAAAGAAGGTCAAAAAGTTCAGTTCGAAGTCACGCAAGGCCCTAAAGGCAAGCAAGCTTCCAACATCCAGGCAGCCTGATTTTTTATCAGCTCCAGGACGTGAAAAACCCCGCATGCGGGGTTTTTTTTCGTCCCTGCAAACCAGGCGGCGCCTTACATGTGCTCGACCATGACGTCGCCGAAACCGGAGCACGACACCTGGGTCGCGTCTTCCATCAGGCGGGCGAAATCGTAGGTGACGCGCTTGCAGGCGATCGACTTCTGCATCGACGAGATGATCAGGTCGGCCGCTTCCAGCCAGCCCATGTGGCGCAGCATCATTTCGGCCGACAGGATCAGCGAACCCGGGTTCACATAGTCCTTGCCGGCGTACTTCGGCGCGGTGCCGTGGGTCGCCTCGAACATCGCCACCGAGTCGGACAGGTTGGCGCCCGGCGCGATGCCGATGCCGCCGACCTGCGCCGCCAGGGCGTCGGAGATATAGTCGCCGTTCAAGTTCAGCGTGGCGATGACGCTGTACTCGGCCGGGCGCAACAGGATCTGTTGCAGGAAGGCGTCGGCGATCGAATCCTTGACGACGATGTCCTTGCCGGTCTTCGGGTTCTTGAACTTGCACCATGGCCCGCCGTCGACCAGCTCGGCGCCGAATTCCTTCTGCGCCAGCGCGTACGCCCAGTCGCGGAAGCCGCCTTCGGTGTACTTCATGATGTTGCCCTTGTGGACGATCGTCACCGACGGCTTGTCGTTGTCGACCGCGTACTGCAGCGCCTTGCGCACCAGGCGCTCGGTACCCTCGATCGAGACCGGCTTGATGCCCAGGCCGGAGGTTTCCGGGAAGCGGATCTTGGTGACGCCCATTTCCTTGATCAGGAAGTCCATCAGCTTCTTGGCGCCTTCCGAACCCTGCTGGTATTCGATACCGGCGTAGATGTCTTCGGAATTCTCGCGGAAGATCACCATATCGGTTTTTTCCGGCTCTTTCACCGGCGAAGGCACGCCCGTGAAGTAGCGCACCGGGCGCAGGCAGACGTACAGGTCGAGCTGCTGGCGCAGGGCGACGTTGAGCGAACGGATGCCGCCGCCAACCGGGGTCGTCAACGGCCCCTTGATCGAGACGACGTAGTCTTGCAGCACTTGCAGCGTTTCCTCCGGCAGCCACACGTCGGGACCGTAGACGTTGGTCGACTTTTCGCCGGCGTAGATTTCCATCCAGCTAATTTTGCGCTCGCCGCCGTAGGCCTTGGCCACCGCCGCGTCGACCACTTTGATCATGACGGGGCTGATATCGACGCCCGTGCCATCGCCTTCGATGTAGGGAATGATGGGATTGTGCGGTACATTCAGCGAAAAATCGGCGTTGACGGTGATTTTTTTGCCGTCAGCGGGTACAGTGATATGTTGATACATCGTGATCTCCGAAGTGTGCGCTGCAAGCGGTCGGTGACGGCGCTTGGTGACGCGATCTGCAATCTGAATTGTTACAAAAGACTACTTTGCGCTCCCAGTCTTCTATAAGACATAAGACAGGCGTTTCACATTATGCACTAGTATTTTACAAGCCGCCACGACTTTACACAGGCAGGTCCCGCCCTCCCCCATTTTGCACCCGATACCCGCATGCCACTCATACTATTTAATAAGCCCTTCCAAGTGCTGTGCCAGTTCTCCCCCCAGCCGGAGCGCACCACGCTGGCCGACTACCTGAGCATTCCAAACATTTACCCGGCCGGCCGGCTCGACGCCGACAGCGAGGGCCTGATGCTGCTGACCGACGACGGCCGGCTGCAGCACGACATCAGCCACCCCGACCTGAAGCAGCCGAAAACCTACCTGGTGCAGGTCGACGGCGTGCCGGACGCGGCCACGCTGGCGCGCCTGCGCGCGCCGCTGAACCTGGGCGACTTCACCACCCAGGCGTGCCAGGCGGTGCAGATCGCCGAGCCGGAGTGGCTATGGCCGCGCACGCCGCCTATCCGCAGCCGCCTCGAGCTGCCCACCGCCTGGCTCGCCATCACCATCGAGGAGGGCAAGAACCGCCAAGTGCGGCGCATGACGGCGGCCGTCGGCCTGCCTACGCTGCGCCTGGTGCGCAGCGCGATCGGCGGCTTTACACTGGCCAGCCATCCTTTGATGCCGGGCGAATGGCGCGAGGTGCCGCCGGCGCAACTGCGGGCAAGCTAGCCCGCCTCCCCGGCGGCGGAAATAGTGTATATACGACGCGCTTTTTTTTCAAAAAGATGTCAACCGACAAGCTTTTGCCCGCGTTATTGACACAGATTCATGTGAATCTTGCCGTTCCCCAAACAAGCTAAAGGAATTCAACATGTCCAAAATCATCGCCGCTCTGGTTGCCTCCCTGTTTGCCGCTTCGGCCTTCGCCGCCGCCCCCGCCGCGTCGGTCGCAGCGTCGGCTTCGGCCGCCGCCTCGGCGCCAGCCGCATCGGCTGAAGCACCGGCACCGAAAGCAAAAAAAGTGAAAAAAGCGAAAAAAGCGAAAGCCATGGATTCGGCGTCGGCAAGCTCCGCTTCCGCATCGGCCAAGTAAGCATTTTGGCGTCGAAAAAGGCAGGCTGGTCCTGCCTTTTTTCACGCCCGCTTTTTCCACAGCGGCAAGCCGGCGATGCCGGCCTTGACGCCGGCGCCGCTCCCATGGCTTAATCGCCCTTCCGCCGCCCACTCGACTCCCATGAAAACTCTCCTGGCAATTTTGAGCGCGACCGCGCTGCTGGCCTCGGCCGGCGCAGCGACCGCGCAGAACCAAGCATTCGGCACCGCGCAATTATCGGCCGGCATGCACCTGATCCAGGCCGAAGTGGCCGCCTCCGACGCCCAACGCGAGCAGGGCCTGATGTTCCGCGAGAAAATGGCCAACAACGCCGGCATGGTGTTCGTGTTCACCGGCCCGGCGACCCAATGCATGTGGATGAAGAACACGCTGCTGCCGCTGTCGGTCGCCTTCATCGACGCCGAGGGCAAGATCGTCAACATCGAGGACATGCAGCCGCAGACGCTCGACAGCCACTGCTCGAAAAAAGCCGTGCCGGTGCGCTACGCGCTGGAAATGAACCTGGGCTGGTTCAAGCAAAAGAACATCAAGCCGGGCACCGTCATCGGCAACCTGCCGCGCCTGCGCTAAGCGCGCGTCCAGACGCGAAAAAACCCGCGCGACGCGAGTCGGCGGGTTTTTTTCAGCGTGCCGCGCGCGTTACCAAAACGGCGGCCGGACGGCACGCAAGCCGGGCAACGCCATTCCTGCGAACGACGCGACCCGGCTTGCGAATGTGGCCGCCTGGGCGGCCCCACACAAACGGCGATTAAGCCGACAGTGCTTTCAAAGCGGCTGCCAGACGGCTCTTATGACGAGCCGCCTTGTTTTTGTGGATGATTTTCTTGTCAGCAATACGGTCGATCGTCGACACGGAAGCTTGGAAGATTGCAGCTGCTGCTGCTTTGTCGCCGCCTTGGATCGCTTTACGAACAGCTTTGATCGCTGTGCGCAAGGTCGAACGTTGGGACGAATTGTGTGCGTTCTGCTTAACTGCTTGACGAGCGCGTTTGCGCGCTTGTGCGGTATTTGCCATGGAATTTCCTAAAACAGGGTCAAAGTGCGTTTGCAAACATTAGTGTTTGCCAACCGGTGCGTTCTGTGCGTCTGCCGAACCATGTGTGCCAAACCAGTGCCTGTCAAACATTAGTGTCTGCGTAACAGAATTCTGTACAGCCTTCTATTATAGCGATCTTTTCAATCCGGGGCAAACCTAAAATCAGATTTATAGCCCCGGCGCACGTGAAACCGGCGCAAATCCGCTCTAAAATTCGCCGGCGCGACGACGCGCACTGTTGTGCCGGCTATAATATTGCCCCATGAACTTGCTCAAAACCCTCGCCGCCATCTCCAGCATGACCATGCTGTCCCGTGTCACCGGATTATTGCGTGAAAGCCTGTTCGCCCGGGCCTTTGGCGCCGGCGCCTACACCGACGCCTTCATTGTCGCCTTCCGCATTCCCAACCTGCTGCGCCGCCTGTTCGCCGAGGGCGCCTTTTCGCAAGCGTTCGTGCCGATCCTGTCGGAGTACAAGGCCGAGCACGGCGCGCAGGCCAGCAAGCAACTGGCCGACCATGTCGCCACCACGCTGGTCTGGGCCACGCTGCTGGTGAGCGCGCTGGGCATCGTCGGCGCGCCGGCCTTCGTCTACCTGATCGCCACCGGCCTGGACGACAAACCGGGCGCCTTCGACGCGGCGGTCTGGATGACGCGCCTGATGTTCCCTTATATTAGTTGCATGTCCTTCGTCGCGCTGGCCGGCGGCATCCTCAACACCTGGCGCCAGTTCAAGATACCGGCCTTCACGCCGGTGCTGCTGAACCTGTCCTTCATCGCCGCCTCGCTGCTGCTGGCGCAGCACCTGGCCCAGCCGATCTACGCGATGGCGGTCGCCGTCTTCGTCGGCGGCCTGCTACAGGTGGCCATCCAGATTCCGGCGTTGATGAAAATCGGCATGCTGCCGCGCATCGCGCTCAATCCCGCCATCGGTCTGCGCGACGAGGGCGTCAAACGGGTGCTGAAAAAAATGGGGCCGGCGGTGTTCGCCGTCTCGGCCGCGCAAATCAGCCTGATGATCAACACCGGCATCGCCTCGCGGCTGGTCGAGGGCAGCATTTCCTGGCTGTCCTACGCCGACCGCCTGATGGAATTCCCCACCGCCATGCTGGGCGTCGCGCTGGGGACGATTTTGCTGCCCAGCCTGGCCAAGGCGAACAGCGACGGCGACGGCGACGAATATTCCGCGCTGCTGGACTGGGGCTTGCGCCTGACCTTCCTGCTGGCCCTGCCCGCCGCCGTCGGCATGGCGGCGCTGGCCGAACCCTTGATCGCCACGCTGTTCCATTACGGTCAATTCAGCGCGCTGGCGGTGTCCATGTCGACACAGCCGCTGGTCGCCTACAGCGCCGGGCTGATCGGCATCATTTTGGTCAAGACGCTGGCGCCGGCGTTTTACGCGCGGCAAGACATCCGCACGCCGGTGCGCATCGCGCTGGGCGTGCTGGTGGCGGTCCAGCTGATGAACCTGCTGTTCGTGCCCTACCTGGCCGTGGCCGGCCTGGCCCTGTCGATCGGCCTGGGCGCCTGCCTGAACGCCGCCCTGCTGTACCGCGGCCTGCGCCGGCGCGGCATCTACCAGCCCAAGCCGGGCTGGGGCAAATTCTACCTGCGCCTGGCCGTGGCGCTGTGCGCGATGGGCACGGTGGCCGTGCAGGGCGCCGCCAGGATCGACTGGATCGCCCTGCAGGCCACGCCGCTGCTGCGCGGCGGCGCCCTGTTCCTGATCATCGCCGTGTGCGCGCTGTGCTACTTCGCCACGCTGCTGGCGATGGGCTTCCGCTTCCGCGACTTCAAGCGCAGCACGCGTTAAGGCGTGGCGCGGACGAAAAAAAACCCGCCGAGGCGGGTTTTTTTTCAAGCCAAGCAGCGCTTAAGCCGCTTTTTTGGCTTTGCGACGTGCGGCGAAACCGACCAGGCCCAGGCCTGCCAGCAGCATGCCGTAGGTTTCCGGCTCAGGTACGGCGCTGACGTTCAGCGTGCCGGCGTAGCTACCGTGCACGTTGCCGGTGACGCTGCCGATGACTTCCAGTGCGTAGCTACCGGAGGCGATCGTGGCCGAACCGATGGTCCAGGCGCCGCCGGCGCCGCTACCGCTCAGGACGATGGCGCCCAGCGAGTTCAGCAGGTTGAACCCGGTGATTTTGGCGCCATCGACTCTACCTTGGTTGGCGTAGAAACCGCCGTCCAGCTCAGCGCCGGTACCGATGTTGAACGTGAAATGGTCGACGAAGCTGGTACCCTTGCCGGCGATGTCGTGGCCAAAGTCCGACGAGGAGTCAACCAACGTCAGTGCCTGGGTAAAGGTCGGCACGGCCGCGTGGGCGCTTTGAGCCATGAAACCAGCGCCTGCGACCAACATTGCTGCCAAAACCGACTTAGTATTCATTTTCATATTAGATCCTCGGAAGTAAGGTGCCAAGCACCGGAGTTGAACTAAAAAACACATATTAATACGACATCACAAAAAGAAAAAGTATTATCTTAAGTTTAGTTTGAATTTCTTTTTGACAACATTTTCAATGTCAAAAAAGAATCAGTGTTTTTAAATTCTTAACGGCAATGAAACAGCGAAACAGACCGCTTCAACGCTCTTCGCGCGCGCCTGGCGGCGGCTCCTGCGGCTCTTGTGGCTGCTCCTCTAGGGGTTCCGGCTGTTCGACCGGCTCGGCCGGCTCCGGCGGCAGCTGGTCCACCCTGGCGGCCTGTCGCGGCGTCGGCGCCAAGCCCGCCGGCGACGCCGGCGTGCCCGGCTGTTGTGGCTGTTGTATTTGCGGAACAAGCGACGGTAATGGCGCGGCCGGCACGACAAGCGGCGCCGCGTCGGCCGCCGTGAATTTCCAGTCGGACAAACGGCTCTTGCCGGCGAACTGGGCGAAGCGCGCATCGAAATTGCCGACCTTGACCGGCTTGGCGTTCGACAGGCTGTAGACGCCGATGACGCCGCTGCCGCCGGGCTGGTACAGCAGGCCCCACTCGGCCCTGGCGGTGATCGGGTCGACGTAGAGCTTGCGCAAATGGCGCCGGATACCCGGATAGCGCGGGTCCTTCAGCAAGTCTTTCAGCGCGGCCGGCTGCGTCGGCTGGCCGGCCGGCGTCGCCAGCGCGTAACTGTGCAGGGCGTCGCCGAAGGCGGCGCCGATGTCGAGCAATTCCTGCTCGGCGGCGCTGCGCTGCAGCAGCGCGCCCATTTTCAAGCCGGCCGCCCCCACCAGGCCGATGATGGCGATCAGGATTACCAGCCCCAGGTAGGTGAAGCCTTGTTGGCGGCGCGGCACGGACGGCATCGCCCTACCAGTCGGCGTAGGGTTTGCCGGCGCGGTCGTTGCCCGGCGCGCCGCTGTGGATGTCGTGCACGTTGCCCTTGGCGTCGTCCTGTGGCGCGACCAGTATCCAGGTCGCGGTGCTGTCGGTGATCGGGTCGACCGGCAGCGCGCGCAGGTATTTTTTCTCCACCAGTTGCTCCAGCGAGTCCGGGTAGCGCCCGGTGTCGCCGTAGTACTGGTCGATGGTGGCGCGCAGATTGCGCAGGTTGTCGGCCAGGATGGTTTCCTTGGCCGCGTCGATGCTGGGAAAGTAGCGCGGTACCGCCAGCGTCAGCAGCAGCGCGACGATGGCCAGCACCACCAACAGTTCGATCAGCGTGAAGCCGGTGCCGGCGCGCTCGGTGGTGCTCATTGCGGCGTCTCCTGGTTCGGCCATGCCCTCACCACTGGCGGTAGGGTACATCGTTCAGGCCGGTTTTGCCGGAACTCGAATAGACGTCGTACACGTCCTCGCCCTCGCGCGGCGCGTCGGCCTCGCTAGCGTAACTGCGCTTGCCCCAGGTTTGCGCGTCGCTCAGCGCCGGGTCGGCGTTGAACGGGTCGCGCGGCACGCGGCGCAGGAAAAACACCTTGCTGCGCTTCGGGTTGCGCTGGTCGGCCACGCCCTCGACCAGCAACTCCAGGGACTGCGGATAACCGCTGCCGGCCAGCGTTTTGGCGACGCGGCCCTCGTCGTAGGCGCGCTTGTAGGCGTCGATGCCCTGGCGGATCTCGCGCAGCGAGCGGCGCAGGTCCTGCTCGTTGCGGCGTTGCAGCGTCACCTGCGCGGCCGGCACCACCAGGGTGCCGAGCACGCCGAGGATCGCCAACGTCACCAGCAATTCGATCAGCGTGAAGCCGGCGCCCGGGCCGCGCGCGCGCGCGCGCGTCATCGCGGCGTCGACGGCGCTTGCACCGGCACCGGCTGGCCGGACGACATCGGCGGCGGCGCCGACTGCAGCGGCCGCGGCTGGCTGGCCGACAACGGTATCGCCGTCGTCGCGGCCGCCTCCGGCGCGCCGTCGGCCGGCTCGGCCTGGGCCGGCGGCGGCGGCGCCATCATCGGCGCCACCGGCGCCGTCGGCGCCTGCGGCGGCGCGGCCTGCAACTGCCCCGGCTGGCCCGGCGGGCGCACCATCACCATGCCCGGCAATTGGGTCGGCGCCTTCACGCTCAGGTCGGGGCGGCGGCGGAAGCTGCCCTCGGTGCCGGCGGAAAACTCCGACGCCTGCGCCTCGGGACGCTGGATGTTGCGCACCAGCCGCGGCGTAATCGACAGCACGATTTCGGTTTTCTGGCGGTCGTCCTTGGTGCTGCCGAACAGACGCCCGAGTAGCGGAATGTCGCCGAAGCCGGGCACCTTGCTGCCGGAACTGCGGTCTTCGTTGTTGATCAGCCCCGCCAGCACCTGGTTCTCGCCGTCCTTCAGCTGCAACATGGTGGAGGCCTGGCGCGTGCCGATCTGGTAGGCCACGGTGCCGGTCTTGGTGGTCATCTGGCTGACCAGGTTGCTGACCTCGAGCGAGATGCGGATCGCCACCTCGTTGTTGAGGTAGATGGTCGGCTCGGCGTTCAGCGTCAGACCGACGTCGACGTAGCTGACCGACTCGGAGGCGAAGCCGCCGGTGCCGGGCGAGATGGTGGTGGTGATCACCGGCACCTTGTCGCCGATCAGCACCTTGGCCTTTTCCTTGTTGCGCACGCGGATGCGCGGGTTGGCCAGGATGTTGGTGTCGCCGTCGGTCTTGTTGGCGTTGACCCGGGCGGTCAGGTCGGAAATGCCGATGCTGCGCTGGTTCAGGTTGTTCAAGTCGTTCAGCGTCAGCGTCTGGCCGCCGGAGGTGCTCAGCGGCGACAGGCTGATGCCGGTCGGCCAGGCCACGCCCAACTCCATCAGGCGGCTGCGCTTGATCTCCAGGATCTCGACCTCGAGCATGACCTCCGGCTCGGGGATGTCTTGCAGGTTGACCAGGCGCTCGGCCAGGCGGATCGCCTCGGGGCTGTCGCGCACGATCACCAGGTTGAGCTTTTCGTCGACCACCACGTCGCGCGTCTTCAAGATGGTTTTCAGGGTGTTGGCGATCTGCTTGGCGTCGGCGTTGGCCAGGAAGAAGGTCTTGACCACCATTTCCTGGTATTCCTTGAGCTTGAGCGCGACGTTCGGGTAGATCAGGATGGTGTTGGCGTCCATCACCTGCTGCTCGAGCTGGTTGGTCATCAGCAGGAAGTAGACGGCCGACTCGACCGTGCTGTTCTTCAGGAAGATCGAGGCCTTGGCGTCGGTCTTGACGTCCTTGTCGAAAATGAAGTTCAGGCCGGAGCGGCGCGCGATCACCTCGAACACCTGCTTTAGCGGGGCGTCGCGGAACTCGATCGAGATCGGCTGCTTGAAGGCGCGCGCCAGGCCGGTCTCGGCCAGCGGCTGCGCCGTCTTGTCGCCGATCTCGCGCAGCAGCGCGCGCGCGCCCGCGTGGTCGGGACGCTCGCCGAGGATGGCGCCGAGTTTGCCGCGGGCCGGCTCGTAGAGTTTGTTCTCGACGGCGCCGGCGGCCTCGGCCAGCATCTGTTCGTGCCGCGCCGCCGCCTCGAGGGTGCGTAAACCGGCGCGGCCGCGTTCGTTCTGCGGCTCCAGCGCCAGCACCCGCCGCAGCGCCGCGGCGGCCTGTTCGGGCCGGGCCGGGCCGGCCCGTTCGGCCAGCTCGAGCTGCTGCGCGACGGCGCGCTCGCGCGCGCCCAGGTAGGCCGCCTTGTAGCGGGCGTTGCCCGGCTCGCGCGCCATGGCGTCCTGGAATTTCAGCAGGCCGGCGTCGACCTGGTCCTTGGCGACCAGCTCGTTGCCGTCGCGGTAGGCCAGCTGCGCCGCGCAGCCGCCCAGCGCCAGCAACAGCGCCGCCAGCGCCAGCCGGGCCGGGCGGGCCGGCGCGGCGGCGCGGCCGGCCGGGGACATCGTGGGGTGACTTGACATCAGTCGGGTACTCCAATGTTGAGCTGTTGAACCTGGTTCAACGGCAAATAAGTGAGCGTCATGAACGGCGGCGCGATGTTGTCGACCCGGTACTGGCCGTCGACCACGGTTTTGATGCGCACGACATAGGTTTTGTCGGCGCGCGCCAGGAACACTTCCCAGCTGCCCTCGCCGACGGCCTTGCCGATGACGGTGAACGGTAGCGGCGGCGCGCTCGGCGGCGGCGGCGGCGGCGCCGCCAGCACCACCGGTTTGGGCGGCGGCGGCGTCCAGTCCTGGCTCAGGAAGGGCGCGGCGGCGCCGCCGAATTCGCCGGGCTCGCCGGAATTGCCGACCAGTTCGGCGCGCGGGCGCAGCGCCAGGACCAGCGGTTCGCCGGCGGCTGCTGCTGCTGCTGCTGCGGCGGCGGCGCGACGGCGCGCGGCTGGCGCCGCCGCCGGCGCGGCGCCGCGCACAACCGCCTCGGCCACGCCGGCGTCCGGGCGGTTGTCGCCGAACGCCAGCAACGCGGCGGCGCCGGCCAGCGCCGCCGCCAGCGCCAGTTGGCGCGGCGTCACGGCGCCACCGCCGCGTCCGTATCCTTCAGGTAGAACGTCAGGCGCAGGCGCGCCTCCGGCGCCGGGTCGGCGATCAGCTCGCGCTTGAAGTTGATCTCGTCGAGCGAGGCGAACGGCACCGTCAGCAGCAGCTGCAGGCAGAATTGCCAGATCGCCCGGTACGGCCCCTTCACCGGCAGCAGCACCTGGTAGGTGTGGACGCCGCTGGCGCGCTCGTAAGCGAACTTGTATTCGCCGTGGCTCAGCGTCAGGCCAGCCTTGGCGGCCAGCGCGAACAGCGTGCCGACCTGTTGCTCGGCGTAGCGGCGCTGGCCCAGGTTGTCGTAGAACAGCGCCAGGTTCTGCTTGGCGCTGGCCGGAACGGGCGCCGACGCCAGCGCCGGCGGCGCGGCCCGGACGGCGGCGGCGCTGGCGACGGCGGCGGCGTCGAGCCGGGCCAGCGCGGCGCGCTGCTGCCAGGCCCAGCCCGAGGCCGCCACGCCCAGCAGGCACAGCGCGGCGACGCCGCCGGCGAGCGCTCCGAGGCGGCGCAGGCGCAGGCGCGCGCCCAGCAGCGCGGCGGCGAAGTCAGGCGCCGTCATCGGGCCGCCCAGTGCGCTTCGAGCTGGAAGCGGATCGGTTTGTTCGGGTCTTGTTCATTGATTTCATGGCGGGTCAGCGCGACCCCGGTAAACAACTCCTGGCGCTTGAGTTCTTCGATATAGGCGATCATCTGTTCGCTGGTCTTGGCTTCGGCGCCCAACTTGAGCACGCGCTTGGCGGCGTCCGGTTCCAGCGTCAGCAGCGCCACCGTCGCCGGCGTGGCCGCCGCGACCGCGTCCTGCAGCTCGCGCCACGGCAGGTTCAATTGCAGCACGGCGGCGTTGACGGCGGCCGCGCGCGCCGGCGCGATCAGCGTCGGCGCCGGCGGCGCCGGCCGGCCCAGGCGCGCGCTGCGCCGCGCCAGCGCCTCGGCGTCGGCGAGGCGCGCGCGCCCGGCCTCGCGCGCCTCGAGGCCGGCCAGCGTCGCGCCGACGCACAGCGCCAGCCCGAGCGCGGCGCCGGCCCACAGCGCCGGATGCAGGTGGAACAGCGTGCGGCGCAGGCTGGGCGCGGCGAAATCGATCCGCAGGCGCGTCATCCGCGCACCCCGCAGCCGGCCAGCGCGACGGCCGCCGAACAGGCGGCGGCGCCGCCCGGCGCGGCCGGCTCCAGCAGCGCCACGGCCAGGGCGCCGAAGGGGGAGCGGCGGGCGAAAAACCAGCCCCACACCAGCAGAAGAGCGGCACACCAAGAGCATACAACCGAGTGGGTAAAGAGGAGCAAAAAGA
>NZ_JBJXIB010000023.1:0-50979 GCF_046115965.1 Janthinobacterium sp. CG_23.3
AGAAACCAGTGGGGGTGTTTTTGTTTTTTTTTTGTGGAGTTTGTTGGGGGGGGGAGGGTGGTGCTCGACACCCCCCCCCCCCCCCCCCCCCCCCCGGCCCCCCCCCCCCCCCCCCCCACCACCACCATTTTTAGGAGCCATCATGGCCGAAATCGTATCCCGCCAAGCAGCAAAGATTGTTGCCGGCACCAAGCTTTCCCCGCACGAAGCCGCAGGCAAGAAGCGCGTCTACGTCATCACCTCGCCGGCCGCCGCCGCTTGGGCGCAGAACGACATCTTCGCGTCGGGCGTGCGCCTGCCGATCGGTAGCCGCATCCTGTGCAATTCCTACGTCAGCAACGAGGCGATGGGCGCCGGCGTCACGCTCGACGTCGGTCTGCGCGACTGGACCACCAAAGTGGCTATCGACGCCGACGGCATCGCCGCAGCTGTGGACGTGGCCGCCGCCGGCCGCACCAGCCTGAACAACGGCGCCTTCGTCGCGGCCGGCGTCGAGTACGTCACCACCGTCGTTAGCGAGATCTACGCCACGCTGGGCGGCGCCAACCCGACCGATGACAAGCAGATCCGCATCGAGGTGTGCGTGGTCACCACCGACTAAGCAGCAGCGTTTCTCCTCCTACCCTGTGTGGGTATTTCGCCGGGGCCATGTGCCCCGGTTTTTTCATGAGGCCCGACAATGGCTACTTCCGTTTCAATTTGTTCCAACGCACTGGTCATGGTCGGCGGCAAGCCGTTCTCGTCGTTCGATGAGCCGAAGGACAACGTGCGCACCGCCGCCGTGCTTTACGCGAGCGTGCGCGACGACGTGCTGCGCCTGCATTCGTGGAACTGCGCGACCAAGCGCGAGCTGCTGGCGCCGCTGGTGACGCCTCCCGCGTTCGACTTCACGCAGCAATTTTCCCTGCCCGGCGACTGGATACGCACACTACAGGTCGGCTACGAAGGCGACCCCATCCCGTACCGCAGCGAAGGGCAGCGCATCCTGGCCAGCGTCACCGTGCTGCCGCTGGTCTACGTCTACCGCAACGACATCGAGGCGACCTGGTCGGCGAACCTGATCCACGTTGTCGAGCTGGCCATGGCCGCCAAGATGGCCTATTCGGTCACCGCGTCGGCGAGCCTGCGCGACAGCCTGCGTGACGAGTACGCGCGCGAGCTGAAGGTGGCGAAGGCGATCGACGGCCAGGACGATCCCCCGGAAGAGTTCATGTCCGGCACGTTCGTTGAATCCCGCTTTTCGTAGGAGCAGCCCATGCCACGCGTCACAATCGACCAAACGAACTTCACCGCCGGCGAGGTGTCGCCGAAGTGCTACGGCCGCGTCGACGTTACTCGCTATGCAAACGGCGCCGCCGCCATGCCGAACTGCATCGTCAATATCCACGGCGGCGCCGAGCGCCGGCCTGGCGGGCTGTTCGTCGCGCCCACCAAGACGGCCGCGAAACGATCCCGCCTGGTCCCGTTCATTTTCAGTATCACCCAGGCCTACATGCTGGAGTTCGGCGACCTCTACATGCGCGTCTACGTGCAGGGCGGCGGCCAGGTGCTGGTGGCGGGCGTGCCGTACGAGATCGCCACGCCCTACACCGAGGCGATGTTGACCGACATGGACTTCACGCAGGGCGCCGACACGATGTTCCTGTTCCACCAGGGCGTGCCGATCAGCACGCTCAAGCGCCTGGCGGTCGATCTGTGGGCGTTGCAGGCCGCCCCGATTGCCGTCCAGCCGTTCGACGAGATCGGCCACACCTTCGCCGTCGCGCTTACGCTGTCGCTGGCCACCGTCGGCGTCGGCCGCACCGCCACCGCGGCGAGCGCCGTATTTCTGGCCGCCGACGTCGGCCGCCGCATCACCTACCTGTCGGGCATCGCCAAGATCACCGGCTATACCAGCCCGACGGTGGTGACGGTGGAGATCCTGGCCAGCTTCACGACGACGGCCATCCCCGCCAGCCTGTGGGTGCTGGAGGACTCGCCGCAGACCGATTGCACGCCGTCGGCGAAAGACCCGGTGGGCGCGACCATCACGCTGACGCTGGCGGCCAGCGGCTGGCGCGCCGGCGACGTCGGCAAGTACGTCCGCATCAACGCCGGCCTGTGCCTGGTCACCGCATTCACCAGCGCCCTGATTGTCAACGCGACCATCAAGGAAGCGCTAAGCGCGGTCGTGGCCTCGCCGGCCAGCGCCTGGACACTTGAGGCATCCGTCTGGAACGCGATCAACGGCTATCCCGCCACCGGCGCCCTGTACGAGCAGCGCCTGGCCGTGGCCGGCTCGATCAAATTCCCGCAGACCGTGTGGGGGAGCCGGTCCGGACTGTTCTTCGATTTCACAATCGGCATCAACGACGACGACGCCTTCAGCTTCGCATTGCCGTCCACCGGCCAGATCAACCCGATCCGCCGCATGGCGTCCGCCGACGCGCTGATGCCGATGACCTACGGCGGCGAATACACGATGAAAGGGGGTAACGACAGCCCGCTGTCGCCGACCAACGTCAAGGCCCGTGCGCCGTCCGTCTACGGCTGCAACTCGGTCAAGCCGATCCGCATTGGTGACGAGGTGCTGTTCGTGCAGCGCGCCGGCCGCAAGGTTCGTTCGATGGCCTACCGGATCGAGTCCGACACCTACAAGGCGCCCGACCTGACGGTGCTGGCCGAGCATATCACCGTGTCCGGCATCACCGAAATGGCCTATCAGCAGGAGCCGCGTTCGACGCTGTGGTGCGTGCGCGCCGACGGCAAGATGGCCGTGCTGACGCTGGACCGCGACGAGGGAGTTACCGCTTGGGCGCCGCAGAGCACCACCGGCTTCTACGAATCGGTGGCGTCGATCCCGAGCGTCGACGGCGACGAGGTTTGGGTGGTCGTGAGGCGCACCGTCAACGGCGTGGCCAGGCGCTACGTGGAGCGCTTCGACGCCAGTCTGTACACCGACTGCGCAATCCTCGGCGCCGACGCTGCCGGCAAGGCGGTATGGGTCGGCCTTGGCCACTTGGAAGGGGCGACGGTGGCCGTGCGCGCCGACGACACCTACATGGGCACCTTCACCGTGGCGGCCGGCGCCATCACGCTGCCGCGCAACGCCTTCGCGGTCGAGATCGGCCTCCCGTTCACCAATAGCGTCACGCTGCTGCGCCCCGAAGTTCAGGCCGGTGACGGCACCGCGCAGGGTAACAAGCAACGCGTGCACGAGGTATCTATGCTGCTGTCCGACACCATCGGCGCCAGGATCAACGGTGACGAGATCGCATTCCGCTCGTTCGGCCCGGACCTGCTCGACGTCCCGCCCGAGGAATTCTCGGGCTTCAAAAATCTCGGGTTGACCGAGTGGTCAAACGGCGACGCCGCAATCACGATCACTCAGGACGAGCCGTATCCGTTCCACCTGCTTGCCGTCGTGCGCAAGATCACCATCAATAGCTGAGGACACCATGAGCATTCGAGTAGCGACGCTGGACGACCTGCCGCGCATTCTGGATTTGGGCGAGCTGCTGCACAAAGAAAGCCCGCGCTGGTCGCGGCTGACGTTCAACAGGGACAAGGCCGCGGCGTTCATGCGCATGCTGCTGACCAGCGAAAGCGGGGTCGTCTTCGTGGCCGAGCGCGACGGCGTGGTCGTCGGCGGCATCGCCGGCTACGCAGAGGCGCACTGGGCGAGCGATGACGTGCTGGCGAACGAAGTCAGTTTTTTCATGGACCCGGGGGCGCGCGGCAGCATGGCGCCGACCCGGTTGATTTGCGCCCTTCGCGCGTGGGGCGAGATACGCGGGGCGAAATGGCTGCACGCCGGCACGTCCACCGGGCTGGACCCGGAACGCACGGCGGGGCTTTACGAGCGGCTGGGCTTCACCAGGTGCGCAATTGGATTGAAGGTTGAATATGGGAATTGAAACAGCAGCGCTACTCGCCTACGCGGCGGTGGCATCGGCAACGGTAGGCGCCGGCGCCGCGATCTATAGCGGGGTCCAGCAGCGACAAGCCGCCGACGACAACGCGGAGCTGGCCCGGCGCCAGGGCGTTCAGGAGAAGGACGCCGCCGTCGCGCAGGCCGAGAAAATCAGGAAGGCCGCGCGCGCGCAGGCCGGCGCCGCCAATGCCGCCCTGGCCGCGTCCGGCGTATCCATCGGCGAGGGAACGCCGGTTCGCATCAACGAAGAGATATACCGCGATTCCGAGAGCGACGCCTACAGCACGCTGCTGACCGGATCCCGCCGCCAGCGGACCAACAACGACCAGGCGGGCATATTGACCAACCAGGGCAACGCCGCGATGACGTCCGGTGTGATCAACGCCGGCGCCAGCTTGCTTAGCGCCGGCGCGAACTACACGAAATGGAAGGGTACGAAAACATGAGAATCCCCACCGGCAATTTCGGCAACGTCACCGCCCAGCCGCAGGCACAGGCCCAAGTCCCGGGCGGCAACGGAATCGGCCAAGCCGTCGGCAATCTCGGGCAGGCTATCGGGCAGGTCGCCAGCCAGGCCGCCAGCGAGATCGCCGAGAGCGCGGAGAAATTGAAGCAGGCCGAGCTGCAACAGCAGCGCGCGCAGGCGGGCGCCACGCTGGCCACGCTGCAAAACGACCTGCACGACGTGCACGACGAGATCGGGCGCAGCGTCACCGACGGCAAGATGCCGGCCGCCCAAGCCATCCCCGAATTCAAGAAACGCATGGGCGAGGCGGTCGGCGCACGCACCAAGGGCTTGACGGTCGAGCAGCAGCAGCTTATCAACGACCACGTTATCAAGGCCGGCGGCACGCTCGAGCGCAACCTCAACGGCATCGCCATCGAGCGCACGCGCGCCGACACCGGCGCCAACCTGGCCGCGATGGGCGAGCAGTTCCAGCGCGCGGCGATGCGCGACCTGCCCGGCGCCATCAGTCAGTGGGATTCCTCCGTCGACGCGATGGGGCCGGCCGCCGGTTGGGACGCCGGGAAGATCGCCGCGGCGAAGCAGTCGTTCAAGGAAGGCGCGACCTACAACTTTGAGGACCGCTCCCTGGTGGCTGCCGCAGAAACCGGCAAGTTGGATTTGGTGGTGGCTGCACGCGCGCGGCTGGAGGGTCCTGACGGCGAAGTGCTCGACCCGGCGCGCCGCACCGCGCTGATCACCAAGGCCTACGGCTACGAAAACGGCATCGTCGCATCTGGCGTGCGCGATGCCGAAAAGCTCAAGCGCGAGCAGGAAGCCAAGGAGAACAAGGGCCGCGACGCATTCAAGGACGCACAGACCATGATGCTCAACGGGCGCTACCTGTCGACCGACTACATCGCCGAGCTGGCCAACGCCACCGCCGGCACCAGCGCCGCGCCGGCCGTGCAAGCGCTGGTGAAGTCCCAGGCGCTGGTGGCCGGCTTCGCCTCGCTGCCGCTGTCGCAGCAGACCGCCGCCATCGAGCAGCGCCGCGCCGCCGGCTCGACACCCGGCATCGGCGCCTCGCCGGACCAGGAGGCGCTGACCAACCGCATGGAGCAGATCCGCAGCGGCGGCCAGAAGGCCTACGCCGAGAACCCGTGGACGGCGGCGCAAGAGCGCGGCGTAATCCCGCGCGCGCCAGAGGCGCAGCTCGGGGACGTTGCCGGCGCCATGGTAGTGCTGGGCGAGCGCATGAAGCAGATCGGCACGGTGGAAGCCGCCGCCGAGCGCAAGGTGTCGCCCCTGCAGCCGCAGGAAGCCGAGCAGATCGGCCGGCTGGTGCAGGCGCTGCCGCCGGACAAGCAATCCGACGCGCTTGCCGGTATCAGCAAGGTGGTCGGCGACGGCGACCGCGTGGCGGCGCTGGCGCGGCAGATCGACGCCAAGGACAAGATACTCGGCACGGCCATGATGGTGGGCGACCTGCAAACCTCTCATGGCCGGTACGTCAGCGAGCTGGTCATCAAGGGCGCGCGGGCGATCAAGGACAAGTCGATCATGATGGACGAGCGCAAGGAAACCGGCTGGCGCGGCGCCATATCCATCCAGATCGGTGACGCCTTCCCGAATCAGGAACTGCGAGACAAGTTGATCGACGCCGCCTATTACGTGCAGGCCGGCTTCGCGGCCGAGGGCGGCGGCACCGACATCAGTCGAGCAATCCGCCTGGTGGTCGGCCCCATCGTGGAGCACAACGGCAGCAAGATCCCGCTGCCGCGCGGCATGGAGGAAGGCGATTTCAACAAGCGGCTCAGGGCCGTGCAGCCGGCCAGCCTGGCCGCGCAGGCGCCCGGTGGCCAAGTCTTCGTCGGCAAGAGCGCCGTGCCGCTGGAGCAATTCGTGAAGTCGCTGCCCGACGCCGTGCTGGTGCACGCCGGAGCCGGCCGCTACAACGTCCGGGCCGGCATGGGCCTGGTGACCAACGCGCAGGGCAAGCGCATTACCGTGGAGGTGCGCTGATGGCCATCGATGATATGTTCCAAGAAGGTACCGACAAGGTGCTGGATTACCAAGTAACGCGGCCACTGCAAGCCCCGCCGGCGCGGCCGTCGTTCGGCGCCAGCGCCTGGGGAACCTTCAAGGCGCCGTTCGCCGGCGTCGGGGCCGGCGCCAACGAGGTGGCCGGCTTCGCGTCCGACATGCTGGGTGCGTTCGGCACGATGCAGGCGGGCTATGGCGCGCAGACCGACCCGAGCCTGTTGTTTGATTCCGCCGCCGCCGACAAGCGCAGGGTCGAGGGCGCGCCGGCGCGGGCCAGGGTCCAGAGCGGCGAGGCGTTCAGCACTGAGACCGGCACCGAGTTCCGCGCCCGGGCGAACAGCTTCGCCCCGGACCCGCAAACGGCGAGCAAGGCCGATCAGATCCTGTTCGGGCTGACCCGCTTCGCCACCAAAGCGGTCGGCTACTCGCTGGCGGCCGGCGGGGCACCGGGCGCCGTGATGGCCGGCGCCGACGAGGGCATGACCGAGGCCGGCCGCCTCAAGGCGCAGGGCGTCGACTTCGAGACGCGCACCACCGCCGGCGCCGCCATGGGCGTGGCGACAGCGGCGGCCGTGGCGCTGCCGTTGGCCGGGCGCACATGGTTGCAGACCGCCGGGCTTTACGCCGCCGGCGGCCCGGGCGGCTTCATCGCGCAGCAGGCCGCCAGCAAGGCCATCTTGCAGCACGCCGGATACGACCAGATCGCCGACCAGTACGACCCGTTCGACCCGGTGGGACTGGCCGTGGCCACCCTGGTCCCGGCCGGCTTCGGCGCCTACGCGATGCGCGGCATCAAGGCGCGGCCGATTCCCCCGGCCGGGCCGGCGCCGCGCGAGCTGGCCAGCATGGGCGGCAACGAGCGCCTGGCGCTGAAACACAACGACACCCGCCTGGACGCCTACGCCGTCACGGCGGCGCAGCGCGAGGGCATTCCGCCCGAGGCGCTGTTGGCGATCAAGAATGCCGGCGAGCGCTCCAACCCGACGCAGGTATCCCCGGCCGGCGCCAAGGGCGTGATGCAGTTCATGGACGCCACCTGGGCCGCCTACGGCAAGGGAGATCCGCGCGACCCGGTGGCATCGATCGACGCCGGCGCCCGCTACATGAAGGATCTACTCAAGCAGTACGACGGCGACGTGCGCGCCGCGATCGCCCACTACAACGGCGGCGGCAAGGCGGGCGCGGCGGTGCGTGCTGGCCGCTATGCCCCGGCGCAGGAGACGCGCGCCTACCTGCAACGCACGGACGCCTATATCGCCGAGCGCGGCGGCGCCGAGGCCGGGCGCGCCGCTGCAGCCGATCCCGAAGCGGTGGCCGCAGCCCGCGTGGCGCTGGTGCGCGAGACGGTCGAATCGTGGAACCTGCGCGACCCGGCCGACATGGTGGGCGCCCAGGAGCACCTAACCGCCGTGCTGCGCGCGCAAGACCAGATCGGCGCCGGCGCGCGCGTCGATATCGGCGACGCCGTGCCGATCGATCTCCTTGGCCGCGCCCGGCTGCTGGACGACTTTACCGCGCGCCTCGAGCAGACCCGGGCCGAGCTGCTGCCGGAAGCTGCGGGCCTGGCCCCTGCCGGCGACGTTGGCGCGCTGCGCCAGCAGATCACCCGGCTCGAGCAAAGCCGGCCCGGCACCGACGACGCGACGCTGCGCGCCACCGCCAAAGAGATTCAGGCGGCCGAGGGCGTCAGCTACAAGAGCGCGCTGTCGGCGGCGAAGAAGCAGACCGGCGCCCAGCTTGCCGACATCGCTGGCCAGGTCGAGCGCCTGCAACGCCAGGTCGACGCCCACCGCGGCGCTGCGGAAGCGCAAAAGACCGTCAAGCACCTGGACGACCAGATCGCGCAGGTGAAGGCCGACCGCGCCGCCGTCGACGCGCCAACGCCGAAGCCGTCCGCGCTGGCCGTCCGCCAGGCCGTGGCCGAGCTGCCCGCAGCGAAACCGGTGAAAAGCGAAACGGCGGCGCCGGCACCCGCGCCAAAGGCCGCGCCAGCCGTCGCAGATCAAGCCCCAGGCGTCGCAGCCGGCAAGGCCGATGCGAACCCAGTCGCCGCGCACATCGACGCCCAGGCGGCCGAGATCGCGGCGCTGTCGCCCGACATGATGGTGCAGCTCGAGGGGATGGATGCGCCGATGCGGCTGGCCGATGCGCTGGAGGCCGTGAAAGCCGAGGCGGCGCGCGATGCCGCCGACGCGCCGCTGCTCCAGGTGGCGGCCGAGTGTTTCTTGCGGAGTGCTTAGATGCCGCCCAGCAGGATGGCGCCGGCGATGAAGGCGCCGGCCAAGGTCAGCCCGCCCATGATTTTGAGATAGGCCTTCAGGGCTTCCCAGGCGACCTTCTTGCTGCCAGAGCCGCCCCATACCGCCAGCGGGATGATGGAAACCATCACCGCCAGCGCCAACATCAATTTGAAGAAAGTGTACATACGCCATGAAACCACAATGCCGCCAAGCTGTCGAGCGCGCCGCCGGCCGAACATTGACGCAAGCCGAAATCAAGAAGATCGAAGACCGCATCAGCGGCACGATGCGTAACCTCGCCCGCACCGACCCCGCCGGCTGGCGCGCCAAGGGCGCCGACCAGCGCGTGCTGGACGCCGCCACCCAGGCCATGGCCGACATTCAGGCCGAGGCCGCGCTCAAGGTGACGCGCGCCGGAATGCAGATTATCAAGACCGCCGCGATGGAAAGCCGCGTGGTCGACCTGATGGCCAGCTATGCCGAAGGGCGCAACAAGGCGCTGGTGCACGAAATGGACAACACGCACAGCTACATCGAGGGCGTCAAGCGCGAGACGATGGGCAATCTGATGGACCTGCTTGACGCCGTGAACAGCAAGCAGGGCGCCAGCGCCGGCCGCAAAACGATGATGGTGCTGTTCGACGCCGAGAATCCGCAGATGAGCCGTGACCTGGCCACCGAGATTTTCGAGAATGCCGCCGGCAGCACCGGCAACGCGCTGGCCAAAGCCGGCGCCAAGGCGTGGCTGGAATCCATCGAGGGCATGCGCCAGCGCTTCAACGCCGGCGGCGGCGACGTCGGCCGGCTCGACTACGGCTACCTTCCGCAGCCGCACGACCAGGGGCGCGTGCGCGGCGACGCCAGCCCGGCGGCGCGCGACAAGTGGGTGCAATCGATCATGCCGCAGCTCGACCGCGGGCGATACCTTCAGGAGGACGGCGCGCGGCTGACCGACCAGCAGTTGGCGGGCGTGCTCGAGCGCGCATGGGAAACTATCGCCACCGGCGGCCTGAACAAGATGGAACCGGGCAAGTTCAGTGGCAGCGGCGCGCGCGCGAACGCCGGCAGCGAGACCCGGCAGATCCATTTCAAGGACGCCGGCGCCTACCTGCAGTACATGGGCAAGTACGGCGGCGGCAGCATGTACGACGCCATGCTCGGCCATATCGGCGGCCTGTCGCGTGATATCGGCCTGGTCGAGCGCTACGGTCCGAACCCGGCCCAGCAGATGCGCCTGCAGATGGACCTGGCCGAGAAGGCCGACACCGGCGTCAAGCGCGCCTTCGGCCTGCGCCCCGAGAGCTACTGGGACCTGCTGAACGGCAAGACCGGCATGGCCGAAAACGGCAACATCGCCCAGGTGGCGCAGGACCTGCGCAACATTCAGGTGTTCGGCAAGCTGGCCGGCGCCGTCATCTCCAGCGTCACCGACGTCGGCAGCTACTTCGTGACCACCGGCTTCAACAAGCTGCCGTACTGGGAAGCCCTGAAAAACATCGGCAAGCAGCTCGACGGCGACACGCGCGACTTCCTGACCATGCACGGCGTCATCGCCGAAACGATGGTGTCGAACCTGAACCGCTGGAGCGGCGACAACATCAAAAACACCTGGTCCGGACGGCTGGCCAACAGCACCATGAAGCTGTCGCTGATGAACGCGTGGACCGACACGCTGCGCCGCTCGTTCGCCATGACAATGATGGGCGGCCTGGCCAAAATGTCGAAAACGGAATGGGCCGCGCTGACGGAATGGGACCGCTCGCACCTGGGCCGCAAGGGCATCACGGCCGACGACTGGGACGTGATCCGCGCCGGCCAGCTCACGCAGTTCAACGGCGCCGACTTCCTGACGCCCGAGGCGATCCGCGCCAGCGCCGACCCGCGGGCGGGCGAGGTGGTGGCCAAGGTGCTGGGCCTGATCACCGACGAGTCGGAATATGCGGTCATCAATCCGGACCTGGCCACGCGGGCGATGGCCAGCGGCGGCGGCCTGTCGCGCGGCACGGTGCGCGGCGAGCTGGCGCGCTCGGTGATGCAGTTCAAATCCTTCCCGATCGCCATGATCTCGCGGCACTGGCGCCGGATGATGGAGGCGCCGCAGGGACTGGACGGCGCGCCGGGAATTGTTGGCGGCCGATACGGGGCAATGGGTGTCGGCCCGGTTACTGTCAACCGCCTGATGTACGGCGCGGCCATGATGACGTCGCTGACGGCGCTGGGCGCGGTGGCGTTCCAGACCAAGCAGATCGTCCAGGGCAAGGACCCGGTCGACATGACCACGCCGAAATTCTGGACCCGCGCGCTGGCGCAGGGCGGCGGCATGGGCATCGTCGGCGACTTCATTTTCACCGACCCGACCGAGAACCCGGGCGACGCCACCGCGAACGCGATCAAGAACGTGGCCGGGCCGACCGTCGGCAGCGCCTTCGATATCGGCTACAAATTGGGCGTCGAAAATATCTACGAGGCGGCCAAGGGCAAGGACACGCACCTGGCGGCCGAGAGCATCCGCGTCGGGCGCAGCCATTTGCCCTACGTCAATCTCTGGTACGCCAAGGCGGCGCTTGACCATGCCGGGCTGCATGCGCTACAAGAGAACTTAAGCCCCGGCTACCTGGGCCGCATGCAGCAGCGCGCGCGCAGGGACTGGGATCAGCAGTACTGGTGGGAGCCTGGTAATGGCGGCCCGGATCGGGCGCCGGATTTAACAGCCGTAGGAGGCAAGTGATGCGTCAAGACCAATATGAAAAGCTGCAGGCACTGGCCGAGAAGTTGACGGACGCGTTTATCGCCGAGGCCGACCCGGACAGCTGGCCCGGCGCCGGCCTCGGCCCGGCGGCGATGGACCAGCAGACCCGGGGCGACAGATACTGGTGCAAGAAAAACGCTGCGGCGACGCTGTCGGTGATCGTGCGCACCACCAGCCTGATCGGCATCATCCAGCAGCGCAGCGCCGCCGGCGCGCCGGACGGCGTCCAGCAGCAGCCGCAGGACGACGAGGAAACCGGCCTCGACGCCGAGGTCAAGGCGGCCGAGAAGGAAGCGGCCAAGCTACTCGCCAAAATGCAAGCCAGCATGAAGAAGGTTCATGGAAAATAAGATCCGCTTCCTCGCCTTCTTCGTGATGTGGGCGAAGGTGCAGGGCTGGACGGTTCCGCTACTCCACGTCCGCATCTGCCAGTGGCTGGACGAGTGCGACGACCCGGTGCGGGTGCTGATGGTGTTCCGCGGCGCCGCCAAGTCGACCATCTATGCGGTCTACAAGGCGTGGCAACTCTACCGCGATCCGACCTGGGTGTCGCTGATCTGGGCCGCCGACGGCCCGCTGGCCACCAAGCTGACCCGCGACACCATCAACGTGCTGCGCCGGCACCCGCTGTGCGTGGGCATGCTGCCGACAAAGCCCGGCGCCCAGATGTTCTGGGTGGCTGGCGCCGTCGACGCGCGCAACGCCAGCATGACCGCCACGGGCGTCAACCAGAACGTCACCAGCGCCCGCGCGCGCGACATCGACTACGATGACGTGGAAGTCCCGAAGAACATCAAGACGCCAGACGCGCGCGAGAACCTGCGCAACAAGATTCAGGAATCGACTTTTATTCTCGTCCCGGGCGGGCGCGAGACCTACATCGGCACGCCGCACACGCACAACTCGATCTATCCCGAGCAGGTGGCCGCCGGCGCCGCGCTGCTGAAAATCCCGCTGTTCGAATCGAGCGTGCGCTACGAGGAGACCAGCAAGGACACCCGCTACCGTTTCGACTTCACGCCCGGCGCCGACGGCCTGTATGTGGTGCTGGGCATCCACCGCTTTTCCCGGATGCTGGTCGAGGGCGCCGACTACCGCGTCGAAGGCCAAGAAATAGTGTTCGACCGGCCGCCTGGCGTGGTGATGGACATATACGCCCACTGCGCCTGGCCCGAGCGCTTTACGCGCGACGACATAACCCGGCGCCGCAAGAAGACCCGCACGCTCAACTACTGGGACAGCCAATATATGCTCGAAGCCAAGCCGATCAACGAGTGCCGCCTCGACCCGGCCAAGCTCAAGGCGTACGACCTGCAACCGGTCATCGAGAGCGCCAACCGCCAGGTGCGCATGATGCTGGGCAAGGTGCAGATCGTTAGCGGCCGCGGCTACTGGGATCCCTCGCTCGGCAAGGCCGGCGGCGACGCCAGCGCGCTATCGGTGATCTACGACGACAACCTGGGTAACCACTACTGGCACGTTTGCGAGGGGCTGGTGGGCGAGTTCGCCGAATTCAGCGACACCCGCAACACGCAGATCATCGCCGGCCAGGTGCTGCAAGCCTGCGACCTGATCCAGAAAGCGAATGTCCTGCACGTCTACGTCGAGACCAACAGCATCGGCAGCTTCGTCGGCAAGCTGCTGATGCGCGCCATCAAGCAGCGCGGCCTGCACTGTGGCGTCACCGAGATCACCACCAACGCGAACAAGAACGAGCGCATCCTCGGCGCGCTGGAAGCCCCGATGAAGTCGGGCGTGCTGTGGGCGCACGTCGACGTGCTGGACGGCCCGCTATGGGACCAGATGAAGGACTGGAACCCGGCAGTGAAGTCGCAGCCGGACGATTACCTGGACAGCGGCGCCGGCGCCATCGAGCAAGCGCCAGTGCGCATTAACCATTTAGTCGGGATTCCGACCGACAACATGCGCAAAGATTGGCGCCAATCAACTGGCGTCTTCGAGGTGACGCTGGAAACCTGAGCGTCGCCGGCGGTGGCGCTCTCACAGAGAGGCCGCCGTGTCCGTATCCAATCAAGAAACAGTTTTTCATTACGTGGGCAACGGGGTCACCGTCACATTCCCCTACGCCTGCCAAGTCCAGCTCGCCGCCGATCTCGACGTCTACCTCAACAACACGCTCATTACCAGCGGCATCACCATCAACGGTATTGGCGCGCCAACTGGCGGTAGTGTTACGTTCGCCGCCGCGCCGGCCAGTGGCGCCAGCGTGCGGTTGGAGCGCGTCGTAGAGTTGACACGCATCACCGACTATCAGCAAAACGGCGACTTCCTCGCGCGCGTCGTGAACCCCGACTTCGATCGGTTGTGGATGGCGTTACAGCAAATGCTGGCGGCACTCGGCAGGACTATCAGATTTCCACCATCGGAGGCTATCGACGCGCAGGTGCTGCCGGTCATCGCCTTGCGCGCCAATACCTTGCTCGGCTTCGATTCTGCCGGCGATGTCGTCTCCGTGGCACCGGCGGATCAAAGTGCTTCGGCGCTGGCGCTGGCGCTGGCCGGACCGAATGGCGTTCTTCAAGTCGGCAATGCGGCGGATGCGCGGGTTCTGGCAGCTTCGAATGGCGTATCCCTCATCGGGATAATTCGCGCTGCAACTGGCGCGGTTGCTGCAACCGCAGATAATTGGTTTCAGCGGCAAGATATTCACGTGTTTGAATTTATGTCGAGCGCTATGATTGCAGACGTTGAGTCCGGGGCTATGGCGATGGACCATACGGCGGCAGTTCAATCAGCCATCAATGCCGCAGTGACGAAAAAGCGAAAAGGGGTGCTGTTCGGGGCCGGAACATTCAAAATCTCCTCGCCGATTACTTGGCATAACGCAACCAGTATGGACCAGCCGGGGATTGCATTTGTAGGGGACGGGCGCGATGCCACTATCCTGCGGTCATTCATCGCCAATGGTCCTGTTTTCGATATCCGTGGCACCAAGAGTTTCGCGTCAGGCGGCACAGGCTCGAGGTTTTTCAACGGCGGCGGCATCTACGCAATGCGGCTGGACGGGCAGAGCGCGACCGGTACATCGGACGGTATCAGCGTTCAGGGCTGGCAGTACGCCGAGATTGTAGGGTGCTATATCACCACGTTTCCGCGCGACGGCGTGCGCCAATGGGTCGATACCGGGTTCCCCAACGCAGACTATTCATCGTCGAGCATCAACATCATCGACACATGGCTGTGGGATTGCACGGGCCAGGGCGTCAACCAGACCGGGGCAATAGGGGCATGGTCGTGGAAGTTCGAAAAATCACTGTTCGGGTACTGCGGCATGGGCGCGACGATCACCAGCGCCGGCAACGCGTTCTTCGATTGCTCATTTGTAGGAAGTGGCTACTCGCCTGCGGGCGTGGCACGTTCGGGCGGCTCCCACCTTCAGATTGGATCAATTGCAGGCGGCACGAATCGTATCACCATGCGCGGCTGTGAGTTTGATTTCGCACGCCTGGCTCACGTGAAACTTGACTATTGTTCCACCGTCACGATCTCGCAATGCCGTTTCATTTTCAACGACCGGAACGCGACGGGAACGCTCACTCCAAGCGTAGGCGGCGTGGTCATCGCGCCGGATGGCGCGGGATCAAATGTCGTTGGCGTTCATATTGATCATTGCAACGTGCGAATCGACACGGCGGGGACTTGTAACGCATTCGTAATCGCTAATTCGTCAAACACGATAAATATCCGAGTGGTTGATACGACGTACTCAAATAACTCCAGGGCTACGCTGAATAAATACGTTGGATTCACATCGTCTAATTTCAATGTCCGCTACGATTATTGCGCGATAGACGGCGGGCTGTCGTCAGATTGCATACCGGGCCGACCGTTGCCGGAATACATCGGACAGGCTACCTCGCCCACCGTTCCGGCGTCGGCCGTCGTAATATTCGGCACGCAAGAAGCGCTTAACCTACAGATTTTTGCGGCCACCTTGTACAACACAGCGACCGGCGTATTTACCTGTCCAGTAACAGGGTACTACGACGTTGCATTCTCTATCGTCGTGGTTAGCGCCACGACCGCCGAGTATTATCAATTCCAATTGAGAAAAAACGCCGTACTTGTGACCGAATTCAATTTTTCGGGCAACTCGCTTTACCGAACTCTTATGGCCGGAAGTCATCGACTGCACTGTAACGCGGGAGATGCGATTGATATTTTTTCTTCCGGGGTAAGCGGGAAGGCCATCACTGGAAGTTATTCGCAATTTTTTATTAAGTTGTCTCCGTGGCCCGTGTGAGTATTGTGCAAGACCAGTTAGTCAGGAATCTAGAAACAAATTCACAATCTGCCCTGATTTTTTCCTGAGTGGGCGGCGCAGGCAGCAATACGATTAATGCAGTTGTCACGTCAATGGAATAAAGGATCATGATGTCAAATCAAGAATTACAGAAAGAGGGCCGCCGCCGTCCAGATCGCCAGCACGACCTTGTGCGAGCTGTCGTGGTTGCTGTGCGCGAGGAAGTTGCCGCTCAAAGCATCCCCGACGACATGCACCGCGAGCATCACGCGTATCTGGTTGAGGTGATCGACGAGAAACGGCGCAAGCGCGAGACGGCCGAGAAGATCAAGGCAAGTGTCGGCGGGTGGATGATTATCAGCGCGCTATCGGGCCTCGGCACCGCTGCGTACCAGGGCTTCAACTGGGTCAGGGAGCACATGAAATGAATTTTGACGAAGCGTTCGACGAGCTGCAAATTAGCGAGGGCGGCTACAGCGACCACCCCGACGACACCGGCGGCGCCACGATGTACGGCGTCACCGAGCGCGTGGCGCGCGCGCGCGGATACGCCGGGGATATGCGTGCGCTGCCGCTGGCGTTCGCCAAAACCGTCGCCCGCGCCGACTACTGGGACAAATTTCAATGCGACCAGCTCGGCCCGGTGCTCGGGTTCCAGGTGTTCGACGCGGCGTATAACGGCGGGCCGGCGGCGAAGTGGCTACAGCGCGCGGTCGGCGCCACCGAAGATGGCGTGATCGGCGCGAAGACCATCGGGGCGCTGCGGGGGGCCGACCCGATCAAAGTCATGGCGCGCTTCAACGCGTACCGCCAGCAGTACCTGGCCGGGTTGGCCGTCTGGCCCTCGTTCGGCAAGGGCTGGGCGCGCCGCATCGCCGAAAATTTGTTGCTGGGGGCCGCGTAATGGATCCGGTTACCATCGCGCTCGCGCTGGCCAGCCAGTTCGCGCCCAGCATCATCAAGTACTTCACCAACAGCGACACCGCCGTCGCCGTCGCCGGCCAGGTGATCGACATCGCCAAGACCGTCACGGGCAAGGGCGAGCCGGAAGAGGCGGCCGCCGCGCTGCGCGAAGACCCGGCATTGGCGTTTCAGTTCAAGACGGCGTTGATGGCGAACGAAACCGAGCTGGAGAAGCTCCATTTCGCCGACAGGAAGGACGCCCGGGCGCGCGACGTGGCGTATATTCAGGCAGGCAAGCGCAACGTCCGCGCCGACGTAATGGTGCTGCTGGACGTTGTCGGCCTGATCGCCTGCCTGCTGGTGCTGTGCTTCTTCCACGACTCGATCCCCGGCGAAGCCATCGGGTTGATCTCCACCATCGCGGCCACGTTCGGGCTATGCCTGCGCGATGCACATCAGTTCGAGTTCGGATCGTCCCGAAGCTCGCAGACCAAGGACGCGACAATTTCCAACCTGTCGAAGTGATGTGAAGCGGACCTCGAGCCGGCGCGCCGCCGGCGGCCGCCGAGCTAAATGCATCGGTTAAAGTTTTTTCGCCAGCTGAGCTGCTGTTTCGTTGTAGTAAACCTGCAACATTCTCAAATCCTTGTGCCCCACCATGCGCGCCAGCTCAAGCACATTTAGCTTTTTGGCCAGCCTGGTGATAGCCTCATGCCGCGTATCGTGAAAGGTCAGATCGTGGATGTCCGCACGCACACGAGCTTTGCGAAACAAGGCGTCGAGGCTTGCCGACGTGATGCCGAAGCATGTCGCGCCGTCGGTGGGCAGTTCCTTGATGAGTTCGATCGCACGCTTCGACAGCGGCACGTCGCGGCTGGTGCCGTTCTTTGTACGGGGCAAGTGAGCCACGTTGCCGCTGACATTGGCGGGCGTGAGGCCGCAGATCTCGCCGGCGCGCATGGCCGTCTCGATTGCGAACAAGAAAGCGGCGGCCACCGCGCTTGATTTGTTGGTGACCTCGCCGTCGTAGCCGAGGGCAAGGCAAAGCCGGTCGATCTCGTCTTGGCTGACGAGCCGGTCCCTCGGCGCCGCGTCTTTCGGGCGCCGGACGTCCGTCGTCGGGCTGTCAGCCACCCATTTCCATTCCCGGCGCGCGATCGTGAATACGTGAGATATGAGGTTCATGTCCCGGTTGACGGTCGATCCCGATACCGTCTTGAGGCGCATGTCGCGCCATTTCCCGAGCAAGTCGGGCGTGACTTCCGCCAGCAGCAGGTCGCCGAATGCTTTGCCGGCAACTTCGTGCCTGGCGATCGCGAGCATGCGGATTTCCTCCCAGCGGCGCCCGGGCTTGTGCACCGAGACCTCTTCGGCGTAACGCTCGAAGGCCGCGCGGCAGGTCTTGCCCGTGACGATGCCGGTAGCATCGCTGCGCCGTAGCTCGACTTCGCGCGCGGCCGCCCAGGCGCTTGCCTCGGCCTTCGTGCTGAACGTCTTTGATTCCCGCGTGCCGAGGATGGCGATTTCCGCTCGCCACCCGCCTGCCCGCTTTCTTAGCGATGCCATAGGCTCTCCCTTTTGGCGTAATCATGGCGTAAATCCGGCGTAGTTACCAGCGGTTTTATCGGTTTTAATCGGTGGTTGTCGGAATGTGCAGGCGAAAAAAAATCCATTAAACCCTTGATTTTATTGGATTTAATGGACTTTTCGGTACTTATCGATTGTGTTCGTTGGTGCCCGGGACCGGAATCGAACCGGTACGCCCTTACGGACACGAGATTTTAAGTCTCGGGTGTCTACCAGTTTCACCACCCGGGCAACGAGGCAAGATTCTAGCACAGGTTGCGGGAACGCTACCATAGCAATCGCCCTGCGCATTGGTGCGCGAGACCCGGATAGAAGCTGCGACTCGAACCCTTACAGCAAACTTGGGACGATGAGCAGAGGTCAGCCCACGGGGGCGCGAGGAGCGACCTGCATGGGGCCGGACCGTCGCCGCTGACGACGAATCTCTTCCATTGATCCTGCAGTTGGGCGCTGAGCTGGAAATTAACGTATATCCGACGTCGGACGATGTCGTGTCTGATCAGGTCCGTCAATACGGGTCTGGACCAAATGGAACGTAAGCGAGGGCTACGGGGTGCCTTTTAACGCAGGTGGAGACGATCGTCGCCAGCCCCGCCAGCGCCTCGCCCAGTTTCACCTCTCCGTCGGTGAAATGGAAGGGTCGGACCGCGTCGCCGGCGGTTATCCCGCTTGGCAGGCGCAAGTCATGTTAAACATGACGACTACACGGTGCCATTGAAATGCTTGGTGAAGCCCATCCAGCACTGGTAGTAGTCGGGCTGCAGTTGCGGCGAGGCCAAGGCGTGGGCGGTCGGGCAGATCACGTCGCGCGTCTCGAACATGAAGGCCATGGTCGCATCCACCTTGTGCGGCACGCTGGTGTCGCTCGCGCTGGCCTTGTCGAAGGTCGGCGCGTCCGGTCCATGCCCGCTCATGCAGTTGTGCAGGCTGGCGCCGCCCGGGCGGAATCCGCTGGACTTGGCGTCGTACTCGCCTTCGATCAAGCCCATGAATTCGCTGGCGACGTTGCGGTGGAACCAGGGCGGACGGAAGGTGTGTTCGGCGGCCAGCCAGCGCGGCGGAAAGATGACGAAGTCCAGCGTGTCCACGCCCGGCGTGTCCGACGGCGCCTGCAGCACCAGGAAGATGGACGGGTCCGGATGGTCGTAGCTGATCGAGCCGATGGTGTTGAAGTGGCGCAGATCGTACTTGTACGGCGCGTAGTTGCCATGCCATGCCACTACGTCCAGCGGCGAATGCGCGATGGCGGCCGACCACAGGTTGCCGCCGAACTTGGCGACCAGCTCAAAATCGCCTTCGCGGTCCTCGTAAGAGGCGCGTGGCGTCAGAAAGTCGCGCGGGTTGGCCAGGCCGTTCGAGCCGATCGGGCCCATGTCGGGCAGGCGCAGCAGCGCGCCGTAGTTTTCGCAAATGTAACCGCGCGCCTCGCCATCCGGCAGGCTGACCTGGAAGCGCACGCCGCGCGGCACCACGGCGATTTCCCGCGGCGCCACGTCGAGCACGCCGAGTTCGGTGGCGATGCGTAGCCGCCCCTGTTGCGGCACGATCAGTAGCTCGCCGTCGGCGTTGTAGAAGTAGCGCTTGTCCATTGACCGGTTGGCCGCGTACAGATGGATGGCGCAGCCGCTTTGCTGCGCATGCGAGCCGTTGCCGGCCATCGTCACCCAGCTGTCGATGAAGTCGACGGGCGCCTGCGGCATGGGCAGCGGGTCCCAGCGCAGCTGGTTTGGCGGCGCGGCGACGTCATCGAAACGGCTGACAATGCGGTCGTTGCCAATCTGGCGGAACGGTTGATGCATCGCCGCCGGGCGGATGCGGTACAGCCAGCTGCGCCGGTTGTGCGCGCGCGGGGCGGTGAAGGCGGTGCCGGACAGTTGCTCGGCATACAGGCCGTACGGCGCGCGCTGCGGCGAATTCTGATGCGCGGGCAGGGCGCCGGGCAGGGCTTCGGTGGCAAACTCGTTGCCGAAGCCGGACTGGTAGCCGGGGTGTTCGAAAGAAGGGCTCATGCTGTCTCCTGGAGGTCGGTATATGAACAATGTAGTGCAGCGGCGCCATTTTTACGATATAAATACAAAAATTATGACTATTCACAATGTAAATGGAGGTGGCATGCAGCTGCGCGACTTGGATTTGAACTTGCTGGTGGTGTTTCACGAAGTGTTCCGCGAACGCCAGATTTCGGCGGCCGCCAAGCGCCTGCGGCTGACGCAGTCGGCGGTCAGCAACGCGCTGGCGCGGCTGCGCCGCAGTACCGGCGACGAGTTGTTTGTGCGTACCACGAGCGGCATGCAGCCCACGCCCTACGCCGAGCGCATGGCCGGACCGGTCGCCGCGGCGCTCGCGCATGTGGAACAGGCGTTCAACCCCGACGAGCCGTTCGAGCCGGCCACCAGCCGGCGCCGTTTCAGCATTGCCATGACCGACGCCGGCGAGATGTATTTCATGCCACGGCTGATCGCCGCCTGCACGGCGGCGGCCCCGCATGTCGATATTGTCTCGGTACGGGCCGGGCTGGTTGACCTGCGGGTCGAGATGGAAGCGGGCCGGGTCGACCTGGCCATTGGCGCCTTCGACGACGCCCCGGCCGTGCTGTACCAGCGCCGCCTGTTTCGCCAGGAGTATGTGTGCATGTTCCGCCGTGGCCACCCGCTCGGCGAGGGGGCGCTGACGGTCGAGCGCCTGGGCGCGGCGCGCCATCTGCTGGTCACCTCCATGGAAAGTCCCTACGACGGTATCAATCAGGCGCTGGCCGACGCCGGCATTGCGCCCGGCAGCAGCTTCAGCGTGCCGAATTTTGCCGCCGTACCCTACATCGTTGGCAGCACCGACTTGGTGGCGACCGTGCCACAAAAGTTGGCCGAGCGCGCCGCCGCGGCGTTCCAGCTCGAGTATGTGAAATCGCCACTGCGCCTGCCGGCGCTGCAGACCAATATGTTCTGGCACCGCCGCTATAACCTGGATGAGGGCGGCCGCTGGCTGCGCGCGCTGGTGGCGGACGGCTTCGCCGGCTGAGGAAGGCCCGACCACCCTGCAGTCTATGCGTAACTTCATCGGGCTCAAGGAGCTCATGGAGGCCAGCGAGGACGCCGCGCGCGCCGCTCCGCCTGCTTGAGCTTGATAGCTATCAACAGCGCTCGCTTGCGCCCAGGGTGTCGTTGCCATCCGTTAGCCAGCGAACAGTCGCCCTTGTTGCCGGACCGTACAGTGGATGAATTATTCATTCCATGACAGGTGCGAGATGAAAAATCCGTTTATGAGCGTGTTCCTTAGCGCGGCAAATCGTGCCGCAGGGTCGGCCAGAGCGCAGGCCACGGCGGCGGTGAAGCGGGAAGCGGCGAAGAATGTCCGGCAAATGAGCAGCGCCTGGGCCGAGGCATGGCTGGGGGCTGCCGCCACCCCGCGGAAAAAGAAAAGAACGCCGAAGTAGTCCGGGACCGCGCTATCTAGCACCCGGCTTTTTCAGGGGGCGGCGTCGCCCGTTGTATACAGCACGTCAGATCGGAGCACGTACTTCGTGCCCGAGCTTACTTGTTCACCCTCGTGCCAGGTGTCATGGATGAAAAGCAAGGCCATGCCGGTGGCGGGCCGGACAATGAAATCCCGGAAGTCGGTCGCGCCGCCGGCAAATGTGTCGTTCAGGTAGACAAGCAATGTCAATTTGCTGGCAAGGCCGCCTTCGGACCAGGGGCCGTCCTTGTGCATCTTGAAGCGCTGGCCCGGCTTGTATTTGTAAAAGCGCAGTTGCGCCGGTAGGCCGACTGCCGTGGCGCCGCCATCCAGTACGGGTAGCTCCGTGGCGGCAAGGCGAGTCCAAAGCCGCTCCCGCCATGCGGGCAATTCACAGACGAGCCGCTGGTTGTTGCGCACGTTCGCCATCGGTTTCAGCCCCAACTGTGTTCGCACCAATGCCGCCTCGAATCCCCGCGTCTCGGCGAGGGCGATCAATTCCGCGGACTCTGCCTTTGTAAGAAAGTCCGGAATGGCGAAAACGCGGTCCGAGTAACGGTGCATGTGCGCTCCCTACAGCGTCTTCCGATATAAGACAAACTCCGATCTTTGAGCAATCTTGTCGTACACCTTCACCGCGGATGTGTTGCCAGGGTTGGTTTGCCAGTAGACCCTGCCGCAGCCGGCGGTGTTCGCGCGCGCATGGATTTCCTCAATGAGCTTGCCGGCGATACCTGCATCGAAACACCGGGTCCAGCTTGTCTGCGTTATTTCGGGGGAAAGGGCCGTCTCGCCATGGCGTCCATACATCGCGTTATAGCTTAGCCACAATGGCTGCCACGCCGGGAAATCCTCCTTTTCGGCGGAGCGAACCTGGATCGCTCCGGTCACGGCGGTGTTCAAGCTTGGCGTCATGTTTGAATGCGGGTTGCGTGTGGAAAAACAGGCGACATGCTACAGCTGGCGCGCCTCGAAAGTGTTGCACTGCGCGATCTGTCCGCTCTCGATGCCCTTGCTAAACCAGCGCACGCGCTGCGCCGAGGTGCCGTGGGTAAACGAGTCCGGCACCACGTGGCCCTGCGACTGCCGTTGCAAGGCGTCGTCGCCGATGGCGGTGGCGGCGTTGAGCGCGGTTTCGACATCGCCATTTTCAAGGATGCTGCGCGCCTGGTTCGCATGGAAGGCCCACACGCCGGCGAAGCAATCGGCCTGTAACTCCAGCCGCACCGACATCGCATTGGCCTGGCTTTCCGACGAGCGCTGTCGCGCCTGGTCGACCTTGCCGCTGACGCCCATCAGGTTTTGCACGTGGTGGCCGACTTCATGGGCGATGACGTAGGCTTCGGCGAATTCGCCGGTGACTTTGAAACGGTCTTGCATCAGTTTGAAGAAACTCAGGTCGATGTAGACTTTCTGGTCGCCGGGGCAGTAGAACGGCCCGCTGGCGCTTTGACCGGCGCCGCAGGCGGTCGGCGTGCTGCCCGAGAACAGCACCAGCTTGGGTTTGACGTAGTTGCCGCCCTGGGAGCGGAACAGCTCGGTCCAGGTGTCTTCGGTGTCGGCCAGCACGGTCGAGACGAATTTCGCCACGTTGTCGTTGGCCGGCGGCGCGTGCGACGGCGCTTGCTGTCCGGTGCTGACCGAGCCGCCGCCACCGCTGAGCATATTGAGTATGGTGAGCGGGCTGACGCCGAGCACGTACGAGCCGACCAGGGCGATGACGATGGTGCCGATGCCGATGGAGCGCCCGCCGAAGCCGAAGCCGCCACCGCCGCCACCGCCGCCTTCGCCGCGGCGGTCTTCGACGTTGTCGCTTTCACGATTGCCTTCCCATTTCATATTGTTTACTCCAGCGTGTGTGCGTTTATTTTCCTGTCCGCGCCGCGTCGGCGGGGGAGGGGTTTTTGGTGTTTTCGATACTATACGCTGATGGGGCGCGGGACCGGCGCAGCGTTGGCCGGGCCGAATTCGCGCGTTGGCCCGATGCGGCGGCGGGTCGTTGGTGTAGTTGATGATTGTCGCCCACCGTTGCAATGGGTATAATGAGAGTGATTCGCATTTACCTATTGGGTGGTGCACATTTTCCCGTAAAACAAGCCAGGTGCGGTTCCCAGCCAGTGACGGATTTTTCACGCTTCAGGAGCCGCAACATGTCCCGCCGTATCCCTTTGTCCGTCCCGCCCTACCGTCGCAGCGCGTTGCGCCGGCGTTCCCTCGCGCTGGCGCTGGCGCTGAGCCAGTCCGGCATGGCGCTGGCCGCCGCGCCGGAAGAGGGCGGCGGCGCGCCGCTGACGATGCCGGTGGTGACCGTCACCGGGGCGTCGGAACCGGGCTACGCGGCGCGCCGCAGCGCGTCCGCCGCCAAGTTGGAACTGACGCTGCGCGAAACGCCGCAGTCGGTATCGGTCGTCACGCGCGCGAAGATGGACGATTTCAAGCTCAGCAACGTCAGCGAGGTGTTGCTCAACACCACAGGCGTCACGGTGGAGCAGTTTGAAACGGACCGCGCCTATTTCACCTCGCGCGGCTTCGACATCACCAATTTCCAGTACGACGGCGTCGGCCTGCCCGCCGTGTTCGGCAACCTGAATGGCGACGTCGACACGCTGCTGTACCAGCGCGTCGACGTGGTGCGCGGCGCCAACGGGCTGATGTCGGCCACCGGCAACCCGTCGGCCACCGTCAACTTCATCCGCAAGCGCCCCAGCGCGCAATTGATGGCGTCGGCCAGCCTAACGCTGGGTTCCTGGAACAAGCGCCGCGTCGAGGCCGACGTGTCGACGCCGTTGAACGCCAGCGGCAGCGTCAGCGCGCGGGCGGTGCTGGCCAGGCAAAGCAACGACTCCTACCTCGACCGGTATTCGATGGACAAGGCCGTCGCCTACGGCATCGTCGAGGCCCGCCTGGCGCCGCGCACCCTGCTCAGCGTCGGCCACAGCCACCAGACAAACAAACCGGTCGGCAACTTGTGGCGCGCGCTGCCGATGTACTACAGCGACGGCAGCCCGACCCGGTATCCGGTATCGGCCAGCACTTCGGCCGAGTGGTCGAACTGGCGGACCGAAACCGGCGCCACCTTCGCCGAGCTCAGCCACCAGTTCGACAAGGGCTGGAGCGCCAGGGTCAGCCTGGCCCACAACACCGCGAAGTCGAACTCCCAGCTGTTTTACGTCTACGGCACGCCGGACAGGGCCAGCGGCACCGGCCTGTTCGCCTATCCGTCGCGCTACGCCGCGCATGTCCGCCAGAGCCTGCTCGACGTGTCGGCGACCGGGCAGTTTGCGCTGGCCGGGCGGCGCCACGACCTGAGCGTCGGCGCCAGCCTGTCGCGCTCGACGCTGGACGACGTCTCGCACTACGGCGTCATCGGCGCGCCGTTGAGCGAGCGGCAGGCGCTCGGCGGCGGCTACCCCGAACCGCTGTTCAACGCCTCCAGCGACGGCAGCGAAGTCGAGGACATGCGCCGCGGCGCCTATGTCGCGGCGCGCTTCAACCTGGGCGACGACGTGAAACTGCTCACCGGCGTCAACGCGACCAAGGCCGAGTCGCGCGGCACGGCGTACGCGGCGAACCATGCCAAGTCGGCCAGCAAGACCACGCCGTATCTGGGCGCCGTGCTGGACATCGGCAACAACGCCTCCGCCTACGCCAGTTACACCGAAATCTTCAACCCGCAAAGCGAAGTCGACATCGCCGGCAAGACGCTGGCCCCGGTCATGGGGAGCACCGCCGAATTGGGCCTGAAGGGCGAGCTGTTCGAGCGCAAGCTGAACCTGTCCGGCGCCGTCTTCCAGACCAGGCAGAGCAACGCCGCCGAGCAGGCCGGCGTCATCGGCGCCAAGGCTTACTACCGCGGCATCAAGGCCGAGTCGCGCGGCGTCGACCTGGAGATGTCGGGCGAGCTGGCAAAAGGTTGGCAGAGCAGCGCCGGCTACACCCACTTGTCGATCGAGGACAATGACGGCGCCGCCGCCAAGACCTATCTGCCGCGCAAAATGCTGCGCCTGTCTAGCACCTACCGCGTACCGTTCTTCACGCCGCTGAAGGTCGGCGCCACGCTGAACTGGCAGAGCGCGATCGAGCGCAAGCAGGAGCAGCCCGGCGTCGTCACGCGCCAGGGCGCCTACGCCGTGCTGGGGCTGATGGCGCGCTACGAGATCGACCGCAAGCTGAGCCTGGCGCTGAACGCCAACAACGTCACCGACAAGCGCTACATCAACAGCCTGTACTGGGCGGCCTCGTACTACGCGGCGCCGCGCAACGCCAGCGCCACCTTGAGCTGGCAGTACTGACATGGCGGCGCTGACTCCGTTGCGGCCCGTGCTGGTCCTGCTGCACCGCTGGTTCGGGCTGGCGGCGGCGATTTTCCTGTTCATCGCCGGCGCCACCGGCGCGGTGATCTCCTGGGACCACGAGCTTGACGCCTGGCTCAACCCGCAACTGTTCGACGCCCGCAGCGCCGGCGACGCCGGGGCGCAAATGTTCGGCGTCGACCTGGCGCGCCAGGTCGAGCGGGCCGACCCGCGCGTGCGCGTCGGCTACGTGCTGACCGCGGTCGAGCCGGGCCACACCTCGCTGCTGCAGGTCGAGGGCCGCATCGACCCGGCCACCGGCAAACCGTTCGAGCTGGGCTTCAACCAGATCGCGCTCGACCCGGTCACCGGCCGGGAGCAGGGCCGGCGCCTGTGGGGCGAGATCGGCCTGAACCGCGAAAACCTGCTGCCCTTCCTGTACAAGTTGCACTACACGATGCATATTCCCGAGGGCTGGGGCATCGAATTGGGCGTCTGGCTGATGGGTATCATCGCCGTGGTCTGGGTGGCCGACTGCCTGATCGCGCTGTGGCTGTCGTTTCCGAACTGGCGCAGCTGGCGCAAGTCGTTCGCCTTCCGCTGGCGCCAGGGCGGCCACAAGCTCAATTTCGACCTGCACCGCTCCGGCGCCGTCTGGGTCTGGCTGTTGCTGCTGCTGTTGGCGGTGACGTCGGTGTCGATGAACCTGAACCGCCAGGTGATGCGCCCGCTGGTCGAGGCGTTGTCGACGCTGACGCCAAGCGCCTTCGACAGCCGCCAGCAGCGGCCGCCGGAGCGGCCGATCGAGGCGCAAGTGAGCCGCGAGCAGGTGATGGCGCTGGCGCGGGCCGAGGCGCGGCGGCGCGGCTGGACGCTGCCGGCCGGCGGCGTGTTCTACTCGTCGGCGTTCGGCCTGTACGGCGTCGGCTTCTTCGAGGCCGGCAACGACCATGGCGACGGCGGCCTGGGCAACAACTGGCTGTATTTCGACGGCAAGGACGGCAGCGCCGCTGGCGCCAGCATCCCCGGCACCGGCAGCGCCGGCGACATTTTCCTGCAGGCCCAGTTTCCACTGCATTCGGGGCGCATCATCGGTATGCCCGGGCGCATCATGATCTCGGTGATGGGCGCGCTGGTGGCAATGCTCAGCGTGACCGGACTGCTGATCTGGCTGCGCAAGCGGCGCGCCCGCGCGGTCGCGGCGCGGACACCGCGCGCCAGCGGCAACGCTGACATGTCGTCCCAATCGCTTGGCTGATCCCTTTATACAGGCGAACGGCACGCCGCGCCGGCGCGCCGCCCGCGCCAGTGAAAGCTGACTGAAAGGTAGTTGACAGCGGCTTGCAAGAAACGGCGTCCGGCGCGGCCGCCGCCGCTCGCTATTCCAAAAAATCCGTTCTAGACTGCGCTCAAGTCGGGTGCCTAGCCACACGCCGCCGACCCGTCCGCGGCATCGGCGCGGCCGGGCCGGCGGTACCGACGGGATGTCGGCCGGGCGCTCAACAGCGCATCGGTTTCACTACAACAACACGGGCGACTTGATCGCCCGAATGGAGAGATGGAAAATGAACAAGAAGAATCTGGCGGCGGCAGCGTCCGTCCTGGCCGTATCCGCGCTCTGCGTACAGGGCGCGCAAGCGCAATCGAGCGTGCAGGTCTACGGCCGCCTGAACGTCGACGTCGAACATATCAGCTTCAGCAAGCCGACCGGCGCCACCTCCGGCGACGTGACCCGCTTGTCGAGCAATTCCTCGCGGCTGGGCTTTCGCGGCGTCGAGGCGCTGGGCGACGGCTTGAAGGCCATCTACCAGATCGAGGCCTCGGTCGGCGTCGACTCCGGCAGCGGCACGCTGGCCGGACGCGACACCTTCGTCGGCCTGGAGGGCGGCTGGGGCAGGCTGCGGCTGGGCTTTTTTGACGACGTCTTCAAAGGCATGGGCGAATACACCGACCGCTACAAGGGCACCGGCATCGGCAACGACGCCACCATCGCCACGCTCGGCGGCGGCGGCGGTGGCTTCACCCGCACCCAGGTCAATTCGCTGCGCTACGACTCGCCCACCGTCAACGGCTTCAAGGGCGAACTGCAGTACGGCCTGGAGGACGAGCAGCGCGGCGGCAAAACGGCCTTGACCGCGGCCGCCTCGTACAGCCGGGGCAAGCTCAAGCTTGGCGCCGGGCTCGGGCGCCACGACAACTTCCTGCCGGGCCGCCACGACATGGCCTACCGCCTCGGCGCCAAGTACGACTTCGGCGTCGTCGACGTGGCGGGCGGCGTGACGCGCCTCAGCTACCAGCTGGCCAGCGGCGACGTCACGCGCGACTACTGGACCGTATCGCTCGGCTACAAGGTCGGCGCCGGCGTGCTCTCGGCCAAATACGGCGCCGCCGGCGACGGCCGCGGATCGGCGCCGGACGGCGCCACCACCCAGGTCGGCAGCGACGGTGCGCGCGTCGTCAAGGGGCCGCGGTCGGGGGCGACGACGTATGTGCTCGGTTACGAGCATAATCTGTCGAAACGCACGCAACTGTATGCCTACGCCACCCGCATCGCCAACGAAGCCAGGGCGAACTACCGCTTCGGCACCAACGGCTTGAATTCGGCGGCCGCCGGCCCGGGCGCCAGCCCGACCGGCTGGGTGATGGGCATGAGCCACGATTTCTAGGCTTTCGACACCGCGTGCAGCTGGCGCCGCGGCCGCGGGCGTGGCGGGGGTGGGCGGCGAAAACGAGTTCGCGCCGGCAGCGGCGGTGCTCAAGTCGACCTACCTCGGCGGCTTTTACGGGTACACCGAGATCGGCGGCCCGGCAGCCTAGGCGGCGACGACGTCCAGTTGCCGCCCGAGCGCCTTCATGGCCTCTTCGATGCGGTCGATTTTGGTCGCGTGCGCCGGATTGATCAGGCGGTTCACTTCCTGGCGGTTGGTGTCGAGGCGCCGCGCCAGCTCCGACGTCGTCACCGCCTGCGTCAGCATTTCGTTGAGCAGCAGTACCTTGGCGGCGACGCTGATCGGCAGGTCAACCAGGCGCTCGCCCTTGCGCGGCGGCGAGGGCAGTGGCACCGGCCGCTTTTCGTCGAAATAGACGCGGATCGCCTCGCAGAGTATCTCGCGTGCCATGAACATCGCTTCGGCGTGGTCGTCGCCCTGGGTCATGGCCTCGGGAATGTCGCGGAAGGTGACGACGTAGCCGCCGGCGTCGGCGGTGAGGGTGGCAGCGTATTTCATAGACAGGGTTCCTTGTGGCAGGGAAGAACCGGGGCGGCAACGGCCACCGGTTCGCTCATCGGCGTCCAAGCCGCGGTGCAGCGTCGGCGACGCGCCCGCGGCCCGAACCAGGAAAAAGGCGCTTTGCTAGACTACGATTCATGCCATCAGTGTAGCCAGATTTTTGCCAATGTCCGAGTGTTCCTTTGATGAAGCTTGGCTGAAACTGCCACGTCCGCGGGTTTTCCGCGCGACCTTTGACGGCGCTCAATTGGCGCGACGGCGAATGCGTCGAACAGGCCGCCGGGCGGCGCGCGCCACAGCGGCCGGGCTTAGCAGCGGGTTCAGGCCAGCAGCGGCGTCGGGGCGCGCTGGCGTACCAATTGGGCGAACTGCGCGGCCGGTACCGCCGGACTCAGGTAATAGCCCTGCAGTATGTCGCAGCGGTTCTCCTGAAGGAAGCGCAGCTGCGCCGCCGTCTCCACGCCCTCGGCCACGACCTCCAGGCGCAGGCTGTGCGCCAGCGCGATGATGGCGGCGACGATGGCGGCGTCGTCGGCGTCCTGCGGCAGGTCGCGCACGAAGGAGCGGTCGATCTTGATGATGTCGACCGGGAAGCGCTTCAGGTAGGACAGCGAGGAGTAGCCGGTGCCGAAGTCGTCGATCGACAGGCGCACGCCGAGCGCGCGCAGGCGGTGCAGCGCCATCAAGGTGTCCTGCGCGTATTCCATCAGCGTGCTTTCGGTGATTTCCAGCTCCAGCAGGTGCGGCGCCAGGCCGGTGTCGGCCAGCGCCGCCTCGACCGAGGCGGCGAAGTCCTTCTGCAGCAACTGGCGCACCGACAGGTTGACCGCCACGCGCATCGGCGGCAGGCCCTCGGTGATCCATTGCTGCAACTGGGCGCAGGCGGTGCGCAGCACCCAGTCGCCGAGCGGATTGATCAAGCCGGTTTCCTCGGCCAGCGCGATGAACTCGACCGGCGAGACCATGCCGCGGGTCGGGTGCGGCCAGCGCACCAGCGCCTCCATGCCGATCACGCGCCCGTCGGCCAGCCTGGCCTGGGGCTGGTAGTAGACCTGCAACTGGCGGTTTTCGAGCGCGTGGCGCAGGTCGCTCTCCAGGCGCACGTGCTCGGAGATCAATTGCGCCATCGACGCTTCGTAAAACTGGAAGCCGGTGTTGGTCTTCTTGGCGCGGTACATGGCGCTGTCGGCGTGCTTGACCAGCGTGGCGACGTCGCCGCCGTCGCGCGGATACAGGGCGATGCCGATGCTGCTGGTGACGAAGATGTCGTGGCCGTCGATCTGGTACGGCGCCGCCAGCGCGCGCACGATGTGCTGCGCCGTCGCGGCCGCCGCGGCCGGGCCGTCGATCTCGCCCAGCACCACGGTGAACTCGTCGCCGCCCAGGCGCGCCACGGTGTCGCCGGCGCGCACGCAGCGGCGCACGCGCTGCGCCACCGCCACCAGCAGGCGGTCGCCGACGTCGTGGCCGAGGTTGTCGTTGACGTATTTGAAGCGGTCCAGGTCGAGGAACAGCACCGCCAGCTGGGCGTCGGCGGCGCCGGCCTGGGCGATGCCGCCGGCCAGCAGTTCGAAGAACAGCGTGCGGTTGGGCAGCCCGGTCAGCACGTCGTTGTAGGCCAGGTGGCGGATGCGCTTCTCGGCGCGGTTGGCCTCGATGATGCGGCGCACCCGCTGCGACAGCACGGCGTAGTGGATCGGTTTCGGGATGTAGTCGCTGGCGCCGGCGGCGAAGGCGCGCTCGACCGAGGCGTTGTCTTGCAGCGCCGTGATCATCAACACCGGCACCGCGCTGCCGCCCGGCAGCGCCTGCATGCGCGCGCAGGCGCTGAAGCCGTCCATCACCGGCATCACCGCGTCCATCAGGATGACGTCCGGCTGGAAGTGCGCCAGCAGCGCCAGCGCCTGGGCGCCGTCGGCGGCCTCTTCGACGCGGAAGCCGTTGCGCTGCAGCGTGTGGCGCAGCGTGCTGCGGGTGCTGCGGTCGTCGTCGACGATCAGCACCAGCGCCTGCTCCTCGGGCGCGGCGGCGGCGTCGTGCAACTGCGCCGCCATTTCCAGCGCCAGGAAGGTGGCCACCTCGTCGTAGGCGGCGCGCAGCGGCGCCAGCAGCGGGGCGATGTGGCCGCCGCGCCGGCCGATCGCCAGTTGCTCGGCCTGGCCGGCCAGTTGCGCCAGTGTCGCCGCGCCCAGGTTGCCGGAGGCGCCCTTGAGGGCGTGCGCGCTGGCGCGGGCGGACTCGCCGTCGCCGTCGCGCACCGCGCGCTCCAGTTCCAGCAGGTAGCCCGGCGCGTCTTCCAGGAACGGCTCGACCGCCTGCGGCAGGGCGGCGCCGAGGAGCTCGCGCAGCTTGTCGAAGACGGCGCGGTCGACCGGGCCGGCGCCGGCCGGGGCGTCGGCGCCGGCGGCGTCGTCTTCAGCGTGCGCCGGCGCGGCGGCGGCCGCCTGGCCGCGCGGCAGCCATTTGTCGAGTTTTTGGCGCAGTTCGGCCAGCGTGATCGGCTTGGCCAGGTAGTCGTCCATGCCGGCGGCCAGGCATTTCTCGGCGTCGCCGCGCTGGGTGTTGGCCGTCATCGCCAGCAGCGGCGTGCGCCGGCCCAGCGCTTGTTCGGCGGCGCGGATGCGGGCGGTGGCCTCGTAGCCGTCCATTTCCGGCATACTGCAATCCATCAGGATCAGGTCGAAGCGGCCGCGCTGGGCCGCCTCGACCGCCTCGCGCCCGTCGGCGGCGAATTCGCAGACGCAGCCGTTCATCGCCAGCATACCGCCGGCGACCATGCGGTTGGTGCGGTTGTCCTCGGCCACCAGCACGCGAAATTGCGCCGGCGCGGCGTCGGCCGGCGCCGCCGCGGCCAGCGGGTCGGCGGCGGGCGGGCCGGCCAGCAGCTCGGCCAGCGCGCCCAGCAGGCGGCGCTGGCGCAGCGGTTTGTTCAGCGTGGCGTGGCCGTCGGCGGCGGCGGCGCCGTAGCCGCCCAGCACCAGCAGTTGCGGCGCCGGCACGGCGGCGTCGATGCGCCGCGCCAGCGCGGCGCCGTCGCCGTCCGGGCCGGCCTCGACGACGAGCACGTGGTAGGGCTCGCCGGCGCGCGCCGCCGCCAGCAGTTCGGCCAGCGCCGCCTGGGGGCAGTTGCTGGCGAAGCAGGGCACGCCCTGCTGCGCCAGCGTCAGCTGGACGAAGTCGCGGACGATTTCGCTGCGCTCGACCAGCAGCACGCGCAGCCCGGCCAGCGCGGCCAACGGCGCCGGCGCCGGCGCCGCGTCGGCGGCCGGCTGGCAGCGCACCGTGAAGGTGAAGGTGGTGCCGGCGCCGGGCGCGCTGTGCAGGCCGATCTCGCCGCCCAGCAGGCCCACCAGTTGCTTGCAGATCGCCAGGCCCAGGCCGGTGCCGCCGTAGCGCCGGGTGGTCGACGGGTCGGGCTGGACGAACGATTCGAACAGGTGCTGCTGGGCTTGCGGGCTGATGCCGATGCCGCTGTCGCGCACCGCGAAGCGCAAGCCGCAACCGTGGGCGGCGTCGGCGTAAAGCCCGATCAGCACGGCCACTTCGCCGCGCTCGGTGAACTTGACGGCGTTGCCGAGCAGGTTGATGAGGATTTGCCGCAGCCGCAGCGAGTCGCCGCGCACGCGCTCGGGCACGCCCGGTTCGAACAGGTAGCCCAGGCCGAGGTCTTTTTGCTGGGCCTGGCGGGCCACCAGCTCGATGGCTTCCTCGACCAGCGTGCGCAGGTCGAAGTCGGCCTCCTCCAGCGTGACCTTGCCGGCCTCCATTTTGGAAAAATCGAGGATGTTGTTGATCAGCTCGATCAAGGTGCGCGACGAGGTCCAGGCGACGTCGACGCATTCCTGCTGGCGCCGGTTCAAACCCATTTCCTTGAGCAAGTCGAGCATGCCGACGACGCCGTTGAGCGGGGTGCGCACCTCGTGGCTGACGGTGGCGGCGAACTGCGCCTTGACCTGGGCCATGCTGACGGCGGCGTCGCGCGAGTCCTTCAACTCGGCCTCGCGCTGTTCCAGCACGCTCATCATCTGGTTGAAGGCGGACGCCATTTCGATCAGGTCGCGCGGCCCCTCCGGCGCGGCGCGCATGCCGGACTGGCCGGACTGGGCGCGGCGCATCAGCGCCGAGAGCGCGTTGAGCGGGCCGATCAGGTGGCGCGTCAGCAGGCGCAGCAACACCAGCAGGATCACCGCGAAAGACAGCGTGATGGCCAGGTTGCCCAGCAACAGCGACCAGGTCAGGCGCTTCAGCGTGCCCTTGCCGACCTGCACGTGGACGTAACCGATCAATTGGGCGTCGCGCTCCTGCAACTCGAACGGCGAGGCCTCGGCTTGGCCGCCGTAGACCGGGGCGCCGAACAGCCAGGCGTCGGCGGTTTCGCCGACCAGGCGGGCGCGCCCGGGCGCGGCGCGCGCCGCGGCGGAAAACAGCGCGCCCGGCTTGGCCTGCGCCAGCACCACGCGCTGGCGCGTGTCGCTGATTTGCAAGCCCTCGACGTCGGGGAAGGCGAGGGTGGCGGCGACCACCTCGCGGGCGTTCTCGGCCGAATGGAACAGCAGCGCCAGCGTGCTCTGGCGCGCCAGATTCTCGGCCACGCGCTGGCCCTGCTCGACGAAATAGTCGCGCATGCGCGCGCTCGCCTCCCACGAGTTCATCAGCGAGGAAAACAGCGCCAGGCAAATGATGGCGGCCGAGACGATGACGGTCAGCTGGCGCCGGAAGCCGGTACGGCGTAAATATTGTTGCAACATAGGTGCCGGGCTCGGAAATCGATGCTTACATCGGAGGTTGAACGGCAGCGGCATCGGGCGTCAGGGTTGGGGGAAGACGACGTCGAAGTTGCGCTGTTGCTGCTGGCCCAGGTTCAGGCCGATATGGTTGGCGGTGCGCAGGTTGATCGCCGAGTGCAGCTCGCGCAGCGGCACCACGCTGCGGCGGCGGCCGTCGCCGGCGATCACCCCCAGCGCTGAGCTGGCCAGCGTGCGGCCCAGTTCCACGTTGTTGGGCATCATCGCGAACAGCGCGCCTTTTTTCACGTGCAGCACGTTGCTGGAAAAAATCGGCACGCCGCTGTTCCACGATTCGCGCAACACCAGCGGCAAAATCGTGGTTTCCTCGACGGTGGTGGTGTCGTGCGGCAGCCAGACGGCGTCGCGGCGGTTGTCGGCGGCGCCGATCAGGCCGGTGTACAGGCGCGCCGCCTCGGCCAGGTCGCCGGCGACGTGGGCCGACAGCTCCAGGCCCTGGGCGCGGGCGGCCTCGCGCCCCAGCTTGATCAGCCAGTCGCTCTTTTTCGGGTTGTAGACCACCACCACGCGGCGCAGCTCCGGCAGCAGCGCGCGCAGGCGCGCGAACAGCAGCGCCGGGTCGGGCGTGAGGCTGATGCCGGCGACGTTGTCGCTGTCCGACAGCAGCAGCACGCCGCCGACCAGCACCGTGATCTCGCGGTCCAGCGTGGCGGCCGCGTTCAAGCCCTGCCGCCCCAGCGCGATGACGACGCGGGTGCCGTTGTGCTTGAGGGTGGCGTTCAGCTCGGCGGCGTCGACCTTCGGCTCCAGCGCGTAGCTGCGCACGCGCAGCTTGGTGCGTTCCTCGATGCCCTGGATCATGCCGACGAAGGCGCTGCGGAAGGGCTCGTCGACGTTCGGGTACAGCACCGCGATGCTGCCGCCCTTGCCGATCGAAGCCTGCAGCTCGGGCCGGCGCAACTGGTCCTCGAGCTGGGCCAGCGTGACCGGCTTGAAGGCGGCCGGGCCGAACGCCGGCGCCTGGGCCGGGTCGAACACGCCGGGCAGGGCGGGCAGCGGGGCGAACGCCGGCAGCCCGGCGCCCTGGCCGGCGCCGCCCGGAAGCTCGATTTGCAGGCTGCGCGCCGCGGCGCCGCCGGGCAGGCCGGTGGAACCGGCGCACCAGCCCGGCGCCAGCAGCAGCAGCGGTAAATACAGCAGGGCGCGCGCAACGGCGGCGGCGAAGGTCGGATTCTTGTTCATTAGCGGTCTGGTGGGGTCCCTGGGACGCAAGTGCGGAGAGCGGTGGACGGGGCCATCGAGTACCGGTAGTAGTATAAGCTTGCTCTTGGCAAATTGAAAAGAACTTTGGCGTGCCGGAAAGCAATTATTGCCGCGCCCGCCAGGGGCTGTGGTTTCCGCCTCACGGTTCCTGGAAGACGAAGTCGAAGCCGCGCTGCTGGCCGGCGCCGATGCTCAGTCCCAAATGGCCGGCGGTGCGCAGGTTGATGGCGCCGCGCACCTCGCGCAGCGGCAGCACGCCGCGCCTGGGCGGCTCGGCGCCGAGCATGGCGATGGCCAGCCGGGCCAGTCCGCGGCCCAGTTCGGCGTGGTTCGGGTACAGCGCGAACAGCGCGCCCTTCTTGACGTGCAGGAAGCTGCTGGAGAAAATCGCCACGTTGCGGCTCCACGACTGCTTCAGCACGATCGGCAAGATGGTGGCCTCGTCGACGGTGGTCGGGTCCTGCGGCAGCCAGAGCGCGTCGCGGCGGCCGTCGGCGCCCGCCAGCGCGCTGTCGTACAGGCGCGCCGCGCCGGCCAGGTCGCGCGCCTCCAGCGCGGCCAGCTCCAAGCCTTGGGCGCGGGCGGCCTCGCGCGCCAGCTTGAGCAGCGCCTCGTTGTGCTGCGGGTTGTAGACCACGATGACGCGGCGCACCTCGGGCAGCAGCGCGCGCAGCTGGGTGAACAGCAGCGCCGGGTCGGGCGTCAGGCTGATACCGGTCAGGCGTTCCGGTTCGGGCACCGAGCTGACGCCGCCGACCACCACGCCGATGCCGGCGTCGAGCGCGCCGGCCGCCTTCACGCCCTGGCGCCCGAGCGCAATGACGACGCGGCTGCCGTGGCGCTTCAGCGCCGCCTGCAATTCGGCGGCGTCGGCGTTGGCGCCGACCGGATAGCTGCGCACGGCGACGCGGGCGTGCTCCTCGATGCCCTCGATGATTTCGGTGAAGACCTTGCGGTAGGGTTCGCCGATGTCCGGGAACAGCACGGCGATTGGCTCGCTGGCGGCGGGCGCCGGCCGGGCCGGCTCGGCCAACTGCGCCAGCACGGTCGGCGCGGCGCGCCGCAGCGTGGCGGCGGTGGCGTCAGCGGGCGCGCCGGGCCACTCGGGCGCCGCCGCCGGGCTGGCGCGCGCCGCGCCGGCCCACAAGCAGCCGCACAGACAGACCCGCAGCAGCGCCCGCCAGGGCGCCGGCGGCGGCGCCCGTCGGGGCGGCGCGGCGCGCGGCGCGCGCGCCCCTGTCAGGCGCGCAATCAATGCCCGCCTGGTCCGCACGGCCGCTTGGCCGCCCGGATAGCGCGCCGTGCGCAGGTTCGAATATGACTCATGATAGTTTCACGCTGCAATCAATAAGGCGCCCGCCGCGCCGTGGCCGGGCCGTTGCCGATCAAACGACGTAGCTTGTTCGAGTTTCCTGGTAGTTGTATTTACAACAGGAACGAGTATAGCCGCGGGCGCGGGAATTATGCACAAAAATGCGATTTTTTTAGCGCCGCCGGCAGCGGGCCGGCGGCCGCGATGGTGTAGCATTCGGGCGGCGCGACAACGGGCGGCGCCGCCGCGTGGCGCGCGCCGCCCGCCCGCCGCCCGCATTACTAAGGATAATTATGGATATTACAATCAACGAAACGCTGCGCTCGTTCATCGACCCGCTCACCGACAGCGAGTACACGGCGCTGGAACGCAGCCTGCTGGCCGAGGGCTGCCGCGACGCGCTGGTACTGTGGAACGACGTGCTGATCGACGGCCACAACCGCTACGCGATTTGCCGCAAGCACAACATTACCTACAAGACGGTGCAAAACATCGGCTTCGCGTCGCTCGACGACGTCATGCTGTGGATGATCGACAACCACCTGGCGCGCCGCAGCGTGTCCGACTTCCAGCGCGGCGTGCTGGCGCTGCGCAAGAAGGACATCGTGGCGGCGAAGACCGTGGCGCCGGCGCCGGCGGCCGACGACGGCGCCGGCCCGCCGTGGGACGATACGCCGCCTTTGAGCACGCGCGAAGACATCGCCAGGGCGGCGCGCCTGAGCAGCAACCAGATCGGCCAGATTGAAAAGATCCAGAAGGCGGCGACGCCGGAACTGGTCGAGGCGGTGCGTTCGGGCACCATCTCGATCAACGCGGCGGCCACGGTGGCGTCGTTGCCGCAGGCCGAGCAGGTCGCCGCGGTGGCCGGCGGCAGGAAGCAGTTGCAACAGGCGGCCAAGGAAATCCGCGAACAGCGGGCCGCGGCGCGCCCGCCGAAGGCGCCCAAGGAAGGCGTTGAGCCGGGGCAGGGCGACGCGGACGAGCGCGCCGCGCCGACCGAGTTGGAGCGGCTGCGCGCCGAAGTGGCGCAGCTTCAAGAGCGCGTGGCCGAGCTGAGGACGCAAAACGCCGCCCTCAACGAACGCATCGCGGTGCTGGTCGACGCCTCCTGAGCCAAGGCGCGGGCGCCGCGCCGGGGGCGGCCCCCCATGCCGTTCAGTGGCGCGCGCGACCCCGCCGAAGTGGCGACGATGGCCATCGGCTGTCGGCATGCCGCCGCCACGGGCGACAGGCGCACAGACACGTCGGCGTTGCATTGCGCGGCGGCGCTACTGCGGCGTCACCGCCGGGAAGGTGAAAAACAATTGCACGCCCTGGCCGCTGTCGCTTTCCAGCCGCAGCCGGCCCTTGAAGATTGCCTGCACCAGGTTGTGCACGATCGACAGCCCCAGCCCGGAGCCGCCCTGGCCCAGCTTGGTGGTGTAGAACGGTTCGAACACCTTGTGCTGCAGCGCGCGGGCGATGCCTTGGCCGTCGTCGCGGTAGTGCAGCTCGATCACGCCGTCCTGCACGCTGGCGGCCAGTTCGATGCGCCCGCCGCTCTTGCCCTCGAAGCCGTGGGTGATCGAATTCATGATGATGTTGTTGACGATTTGCTCCAGGTGGCCGGGGAAGCTGTCCATCTCGATGCCGTCGGGGATGCGCAGCTCGACCGTCGCCTTGGCCCGGCGCGTCACCGCGCCCAGCGCGTTCAGGCTGTCCTGCACCGTGGTGCGCAGGTCGAAGCGGCGCCGGCGCTGGCTGGTCTGGTCCACCGAGACGCGCTTGAAGCTGTCGATCAGGTCGCTGGCGCGGTTGCCGTTGCGCACGATGATGTCGCTGGCGTCGCGGCACTCGGCCAGCAGTTGCGCCATGCCGGAGCGGGTCAGCTTGCCGGCGTCGACCGCGTAGCCGATGTCGCGCAACTGGTCGCCCAGCGCCGAGGCGGCCAGTACCATGTTGCCGATCGGCGTGTTCAATTCGTGCGACACGCCCGCCACCAGCGCGCCCAGCGAGGCCAGCTTCTCCGATTCGATGATTTGCGCCATCGCCTGGCGCAGTTCGCGGGTGCGCTCGTCGACCCGGCTCTCGAGCTGTTCGTTGAGTTCGCGCAGCGCGTCCTCGGCGCGCTTGCGATCCGACAGGTCGACGTGGGTGCAGATCATGCGCAGCGGCGCGCCGTTGGGGTCGCGGCTGACGATCATGCCGTTGTCGAGCACCCATTTCCAGCTGCCGTCCTTGCACAGCGCGCGGTGCTCGTTCTTGTAGCGCCGCGTGGTGCCGTTCAAATGCTCGCGCAGCGCCTCCCGCACCCGCGCCAGGTCGTCCGGGTGGATCAGCCGTTCGCGCCCGGCCATGCTGGCCTCGATTTCGCCGGCGGCGAAGCCGTGCATGGCCATCCAGCACTCCGAAAACAGCACCTGGCCGCTGTCGACGTCCCAGTCCCAGACGCCGTAGCCGGCGCCCTCGAGCGCGAAACTCCACCGCTCCTCGCTCTGGCGCAGCGCGTCGGCGGCGCGGCGGTGCTCGCGCCGCTGCGCCGCCTCGTTGATTTCGCGCTTGACCGCCGGCGCCAGGCGGGCCAGGTCGGCCTTCATCACGTAGTCGTGCGCGCCGGATTTCATCAGCGCCACCGCGGTTTCCTCGCCGATGTTGCCCGAGACGACGATGAACGGCAGGTCCAGGCCCAGCCCGCGCATGCGCGCCAGCGCCGCGCTGGCGCTAAAGCCGGGCAGGTTGAAGTCCGACAGCACCACGTCCCAGCTGCGCCGGCGCAGCGCCGCCAGCAGTTGCGGCTCGCTTTCGACGCGCTCGCACTCCGGCTCGAAATCGGCGCGGCGCAGGCAGCGCAGGATCAATTCGGCGTCGCTGACGCAGTCTTCGACCAGCAGCACGGCAAGGGGTGTCGTCATCGTTTCAAGCTCCGTTCGGGCTTTCGTTGATTGCCAGCCAGTATAGGCCGAGCTGGCCCATCACGTCGGCGAACTGGTGGAAGTCGACCGCGGCGCCCGCCGTGCACGCCCTCGCAGAACAGGTAGTCCAGCCCCTCCTGGCCGTCGCCGGCCACCGGCGGGTTGGTGACGTCGCTGTTCTTGAGGGCGCGCTCGGCCGGGCCGACGTCGCCGGCGTTGTCCTCGATCAGCAGGATCGCTTTGGCGCTCATGGCGACTCTTTCAGGGTGAAGTAAAAAGTGGCGCCGCCGCCGACGGCGGCCACGCCCCAGACCGTGCCGCCGTGGCGCTGGACGATGCGCTGCACCGTCGCCAGGCCGATGCCGGTGCCGGGGAACTCGCTGGCCTGGTGCAGGCGCTGGAACACGCCGAAGAGTTTTTGCGCGTATAGCATGTCGAAGCCGGCGCCGTTGTCGCGCACGAAAAACGCCGGCGCCGCGCCCGCCGCGCCCGGCGCCACCACGCTGGCGCGGCCGACGCTGATGTGCGCCGGCTGGCGCCCGGCGCTGAACTTGGCGGCGTTCTCCAGCAGGTTGCCCAGTACCACCTCGAGCAGGCGCCAGTCGCCGCAGGCGCCCAGCGCGTCCTCGATGTCGAAGGTGAAGGCGCGCCCGGGCTCGCGCTCGGCGATGCGCTCGACCAGCTGCCGCGCCATCGCCGTCAGGTCGACCTGGTGCAGCGTCATCGCGGCGCGGCCCAGGCGCGAGAATTGCAACATGTCGTCGATCAGCTGGCCCATGCGCTGGGACTCGCCGCGCACCCGCTCCAGGTACTGGCGGCCGGTGGCGTCGAGGTGTTCGCCGTAGTCCTCCAGCAGCGCCAGGCTCCAGCCGTCGATGCCGCGCAGCGGGCTGCGCAGGTCGTGCGAGACCGAGTACGAGAACGCCTCCAGCTCCTTGTTGGCCAGCTCCAGCTGGGCGGTGCGCTCGCGCACCTGCGCCTCCATGGCGGCGTTGGCCGCGCGCAGCGCCGCGCGCGCGTGCTCGGTTTGCACCAGCAGCGCCTGCACCGCGTCCTCGGCGCAGCGGCGCGCGCTGACGTCGGTGTGGGTGCCGATCATGCGGGTGGCGTGGCCGGCGCCGTCCTTTTCCACCACCATGCCGCGCGCCATCACCCACTTCCAGCTGCCGTCCTTGCACAGCATGCGCTGCTCGATGCTGTAGGTGTCGGCCAGGCCGGCGAAATTGGCGTCGAGCAGCACGCGCGCCCGCTTCAGGTCGTCCGGGTGCGCCAGCCTGGTGTAGGTGTCGATATGGTTGGCCAAGTCGCCGTCCTGGTAGCCCAGCATGTCCTTCCAGCGCAGCGAATACATCACGTCGCCGGTGCTCAGGCGCCAGTCCCAGACGCCGTCGCCGGCGCCCTCGAGCGCGAACTTCCAGCGGAATTCGCTCTCCTGCAGCCCCTGCACGGTCAGGTCGAGGCGTTCGCGCATGGCGTTCAACGCCGCCACCATCTGGTCCAGTTCGTCGTCGGCGCCGCCGCGCCGGGCCAGCGCCAGCGGCGCCGGCACCAGAGCCGTCGGCACCGCGAACAGGCGGTCGGAATAGGCGGCGATGCGTTTCAGGTGGCGCCCGACCAGGTATTGGAACAGCAGCAGGATGAACAGCGACACCAGGAAGGTCTTGACCGTTTGCGCCACCAGGATGAGCACGACCTTGTCCTGCAGGCGCCGGTAGACGCCGTCCAGGTTGGCCACCGCGCGCACCGTGCCGATGCGCACCTGGCGCCCGCCGTGGCTGAACCGCAGCGTGAATTCATGGCTGATGACGCCGTCCAGCCTGGGCCGGCCGGCCGTCGCCACCAGCTTCTCTCGCTCCGCGTAGACCTCGAGGTATTGCATGTCGGGCAGGCGCATCGCGCCCTGCAACTGCGATCGCACGTCCTTGCTGTTGGTGTTCTCCAGGCTCGACGCCAGGCTGTCGGCATAGTTGGACTCGATCTGCTCGAGTCGGCGGCGGATGTCGCCGACGTCGTGGCGGTAGTCGATGCCCAGTTGCAGGGCGGTGGACAGCAGCGTCACCACCGAGCTGAACAGCAGGATCAGGACGGCGAAGCGGCGCCCCATGGCGCTGTTGCCCAGTTCGCAAAACCACGGTGGCAGGGGCGAGCGCACGCCGGCCCTATCGCGCGTCGCGCTGCATGACGGCCTCGACGATGGCCCGGTGCGTACCGTCGCGCTTTACCTTGCGCAGCGCCGCGTGGCGCTTGTGCAGGTAGACCAAGCAGTCGCCCTCGGCCGGCGCCCGGTCTCCAGCTTGAGCAGCGGGCGGCCGACGACGCCGCTGTTGGTTGAGCAGGCCGTCGCGGGCGGGCAGCGGCAGCAACGCGCCGGCCGACAGAAATAGTATCGTTTTCATTATCCGCCCCCTGACCAGCAATGAAACTTGCGTTGCGTCACTTTCCACCGAATTGGTGAAAGTGTCAACAACGGCAAGCGCGCCTGTGCGGAAGATGATTTTCCGACTAGATTGACGTTTTAAGACGCGCGCGCCGGCAGCGCTGGAAAAACCTTCGCATCGCTTTCACGATGTCGAAGGGGAAATCGAGCTTTGATCCGTCGCTTGTGACACTAAAACCTTGACTCGGACCATAGAATCTAATCCGACCTACGGAAAGTTAACGCGGCGGCATGAGGGCCACACACTGGGGGGCGACGCCGGGGTCCTCCTGGTGTTGACTATCTCAACGCCAAGCGCCTCAAATCGCCTCGAGCGCGGTTTGCAGGTCGTAGCGCAAATCCTCCAGCGCCTCGATGCCGACCGACAAACGCACCAGCGCGTCGCCGATGCCCAGCGCGGCGCGCTGCGGCGCCGGGATGCTGGCGTGCGTCATCAGGGCCGGATGCTCGATCAGGCTTTCCACGCCGCCCAAGCTTTCGGCCAGCGCGAACACCTGGCAGCGTTCGAGGAAGCGGCGGGCGCCGGCCAGGTCGGTCGCCAGCTCGACCGAGATAATGCCGCCGAAGCCGTCCATCTGGCGCTTGGCCAGTGCGTGCTGCGGGTGCGCGGCCAGGCCCGGGTAGTGCACCCGCTTGACCTGCGGTTGCGCCTCCAGCCATTGCGCCAGTGCGAGCGCGCTGGCGCAATGGCGCTCTATGCGGATCGCCAGCGTTTTCACGCCGCGCAGCGCCAGGAAGCTGTCGAACGGTCCGGCGATCGCCCCCACCGAATTTTGCAGGAAGCCCAGCTGCTCGCGCCATTCGGCCTGGCGCTGCTCGGCGCCGACGATGGCGATGCCGCCGATGATGTCGGAATGGCCGTTCAGGTATTTCGTCGTCGAGTGGACCACGATGTCGAAGCCCGACTCCAGCGGCCGCTGCACGATCGGGCTGGCGAAGGTGTTGTCGGCCACGGCGATGATGCCGCGCTCGCGGCAGATGGCGGCGATGGCGCGCAGGTCGGCCAGCTTGAGCATCGGGTTGGTCGGCGTTTCGACCCAGACCATGCGGGTGTTCGGGCGGATCGCCGCCAGCAGCAGCTCCGGCTTGGTCAAGTCGACGTAGCTGAAGTCGAGGCCGGCGCTGCGCCGGCGCACCCGCTCGAACAGGCGGTAGGTGCCGCCGTACATGTCGTCGCCGGCGATGATGTGGGCGCCGGCGTCGGCCAGCTCCAGCACCGTCGCGATGGCCGCCAGCCCGGAGGCGAAGGCGAACGCCTGGGCGCCGCCTTCGAGGTCGGCGACGCAGCGTTCCAGCGCCCAGCGGGTCGGGTTGTGCGAGCGGCCATAGTCGAGGCCCTTGTGCACGCCCGGGCTTTCTTGCACGTAGGTCGAGGTGGCGTAAATCGGCGGCATGATGGCGCCGGTGCTCGGGTCGGGCGACTGGCCGGCGTGGATGACGCGGGTCGCCAGCCGGGACTGGCGCGCGCTTGGGGTGGGTGTATGGCTCAAGATAGTGTCCTGCGTAAGTGGTTGAGAAGGTCGAAACGGGTGATCAGGCCGTAGAAGCGCTGCTCGTCGGCGACCACGGCGGTCAAACCGCGGTCCAGCGTGGCGCGCAGGGCGTCGATGCCGGCGTCCGGGCGCAGCGTTTCCAGCTGGGTGGTCATGCTGGCGCCCACCAGGGCGGCGAAATGTCCGGGCCGCCGCGCCACCTGTAGCAGCAGGTCGGACTCGTCGATGATGCCGGCCAGGCGGCCGGCGTCGAGCACCGGCAACTGCGCCAGGTCGGCGCTGCGCATGCGGTTGAAGGCCGTCAGCAGGGTGTCGGACGGCGCCACGGCGACCACCTCGCCCTCGTCGTAGCGGCGGCCGATCAGGTCGCGCAGGTCGCCCAGCGGGGCGCGCCGCAACAAGCCCTGGTCGCGCATCCAGCCGTCGTTGTACAGCTTCGACAGGTAGCGCGTGCCGGTGTCGCAAACGAAGGTGACGACGCGCTTCGGCGTGGTTTGCTCGCGGCAGTACCTCAGCGCCGCCGCCAGCAGCGTGCCGGTCGACGAGCCGCCCAGGATGCCCTCGGCGCGCAGCAGCGCGCGGGCCTGGTCGAAGCTTTCCTGGTCGCTGATGGTGTAGGCCTTGCGCACCCGGCTCAGGTCGGCGATGGCGGGGATGAAGTCCTCGCCGATGCCTTCCACCGCCCAGGCGCCGCTGGTGTCGGCGACGCGGCCGGTGTCGACGTATTCGGCGAGGATAGAGCCGGCCGGGTCGGCCAGCACGAATTCCAGGTCCGGCTGCTCCGTCTTGAAGTAATTGCTCAAGCCGGTCAGCGTGCCGGACGAGCCGACCCCGACGACGATGGCGTCGAGTTCATGCTGGGTCTGCTGCCAGATTTCCGGCGCGGTCGTGGTTTCGTGGGCGCGCGGATTGGCCGGATTGTTGAACTGGTCGGCGAAGAAGGCGCCGGGCAGCTCGGCCGCCAGGCGCGCCGCGTAGTCCTGGTAATACTCGGGATGGCCCTTGGCGACGTCGGAGCGGGTGCCGCGCACCTCGGCGCCGAGCGCCTTCAAGTGCAGCACCTTCTCGGTCGACATCTTGTCGGGCACCACCAGCAGCACGCGGTAACCCTTCAGCAGGCCGACCAGCGCCAGGCCGAGGCCGGTGTTGCCGGCGGTCGCCTCGACGATCACGCCGCCGGGGCGCAGACTGCCGTCGGCCTCGGCCGCCTCGATGATGGACAGGCCGACGCGGTCCTTGATGGAGCCGCCGGGGTTGTGCGACTCCAGCTTCAGGAACAATTGGCACAGGCCGGTGTCGAGCCTGGTGACTTCGACCAGCGGCGTGTTGCCGATCAGACCGAATAGCGCGGGGGCGGGGGGAGGGTGGGCATGCATACGAACTCCTGGGCTGTGGAACGGCGCGGCCGGCTCGTGCCCGGCGGCGGCTTCCTTTGAAAGGGCGGATCTTAGGCCCGGCGGCGCGCGGCGGGAACGAATGTTTACGCTTATACATATGCGCTTTTCGCCGAGGGGGGGCAGGCCGTCGGCGCCAAGGCGAGAAGGTCTGACCCCAGAACTGGCATTTGGTTTTAAAGCGCCGCGGCGGCGCCGCCGCGATTTATAATCGCCCTCTCGGAAAGACAAGCAAGAGGTCGGCAACATGGCGAAACTTTATTTCAGATATTCGGCGATGAACGCCGGCAAATCGACGGCGCTGCTGCAAGTGGCGCACAACTACGAAGAGCAGGGCCAGGCGGTGCGCCTGTACACGGCGGCGATCGACAGCCGCTACGGCGTCGGCCGGGTCACTTCGCGCCTGGGTCCGCAGCGCGAGGTCGACGTGTTCGACGCCGACACCGACTTCCTGGCCGACCTCCCGAAGGTCGCCTGCGTGCTGGTCGACGAGGCGCAATTCCTCGCTACGCGCCAAGCGCAGCAACTGCACCAGCTGGCGCAGGTCAAGGGCGTGCCGGTGATCTGCTACGGCTTGCGCACCGACTTCATGGGCGAGCCGTTTCCCGGCTCGGCCTATCTGCTGGCGTTGGCCGACGACATCGAGGAGCTGAAGAACATCTGCACCTGCGGCAAGAAGGCGACGATGAACATCCGCGTCGACGAACACGGCAAGCGCATCAAGGTTGGCGAACAGATCAGCATCGGCGGCAACGAGCGCTACCGCCAGGCTTGCGGCCGCTGCTTCTACGCCGGCTGAACGCGGCGCCACGCCGGCCGGTTAAAACGCGCGCCTTAACGAGCGCTTAAGCTTGTTCGCGCAAACTTGGTCCCCAAGGCAGACTTTTGCCCTGCCGTATACTGTAGAATTGTGCTCGGATCGCGGGCGCAGCCCCAGTTTCAACGGCGGCCGCGGCAACGCCGCGGCGCCGGTAAATCGTATATCACTTTTCGGAGAAGCCGATGAAGAAGCAAATGATGCTGGTCGTCCTGGCGGTGGCAATGTCAGCGCGGGCCGGCGCGGCCCAGTCGGAAAAGATCGCGGCGCCCACCATGAAGCCGCAGGCGCAGCAAACCCAGGCCGCCCTGTGGGCCTCGCGGGTGATGTCGCGCTACCATTACAAGGCCACCCCGCTTGACGACGCCATGTCGGAGAAGATCTTCGACCGTTACTTCAAGTCGCTCGACGCCGAAAAACTGTTTTTCGTGCAGGCCGACCTCGACCAGTTCGCCAGCGTGCGCTCCAAGCTCGACGACGCCATCACCGGTGAAAACCTGGCGGTGCCGTTCGCCATCTACAATCTGTACCAGCAGCGCTTCGACGAGCGCATCGGCTTCGCCCGCGAGCTGCTGAAAAGCAAATTCGATTTCACCGTTGACGAAAGCTACCAGTACGACCGCGAAAAAGCCGCCTGGCCGAAGGGCGACGACGAGGCCCGCGAACTGTGGCGCAAGCGCGTCAAGAACGACTGGCTGCGCCTGAAGCTGGCCGGCAAGGACGACAAGGCGATCCGCGAGACGCTCGACAAGCGCTACGAGAGCTACACCAGCCGCTCGCGCAAGCTCAACAATGAAGACGTGTTCCAGATCTTCATGAACGCCTACGCGATGTCGATCGAGCCGCACACCAACTACCTCGGCCCGCGGGCGTCGGACAATTTCGACATCGCCATGCGCCTGTCGCTCGAGGGTATCGGCGCGGTGCTGCAAACGCGCGACGAATACACGGTGGTGCGCGAAATCGTGCCCGGCAGTCCGGCCGGCCTGTCGGGCAAGCTGAAGGTCGGCGACCGCATCGTCGGCGTCGGCCAGGGGGAAAGCGGGCCGTTCACCGAGGTGCTGGGCTGGCGCATCGACGACGTCGTCACGCAGATCCGCGGCGCCAAGGACTCGGTGGTGCGCCTCGACGTGCTGCCGGCCGACGCCGGTCCCGACGCCAAGCACGCCACCGTCGCGCTGGTGCGCAAGAAAATCAGCATGGAGGAGCAGGCCGCCAAGAAGACCGTGATCGAGGTCAAGGACAACGGCGTCAAGCGCCGCGTCGGCGTGATCTCCCTGCCGACCTTCTACCAGGACTTCGAGGCGCGCCGCAAGGGCGACAAGGATTACAAGAGCGCCACCCGCGACGTTGCGCGCCTGCTCGGCGAGTTGAAGAAGGACAAGGTCGACAACGTCCTGATCGACTTGCGCAACAACGGCGGCGGTTCGCTCAACGAGGCGGTCGAGCTGACCGGCCTGTTCATCGACAAGGGGCCGGTGGTGCAGCAGCGTAACGCCGAGGGCAAGGTCGACATCGAGAGCGACACCAACGCCGGCCTGGCCTGGGACGGCCCGGTGGGCGTGCTGATCAACCGCGGCTCGGCGTCGGCGTCGGAAATCTTCGCCGCCGCGCTGCAGGATTACGGCCGCGGCGTGATCATCGGCGAGGCCAGCTTCGGCAAAGGCACGGTGCAAACGCTGATCAACCTGGACCGCTTCGGCGGCAACGAGAAGGCCCGCTTCGGCGAGCTGAAGATGACGATCGCGCAGTTCTTCCGCATCAACGGCGGCACCACGCAGTTGCGCGGCGTCACGCCCGACATCAAGCTGCCGGCCATGTCCGACAGCGAGAACTTCGGCGAGTCGAGCTACGACAACGCGTTGCCGTGGACCTCGATCAAGCCGGCGCTGTTCGTGCCGGCCGGCGACTTGAAGGATATCGTGCCCTTGCTCGAACGTAAGCACGAGGCGCGCGTGTCGAAGGACAAGGACTTCCAGTATTTGCAGGAAGACCTCGCCCTGGTCGCCAAATTGCGCAAGGAAAACCTGATCTCGCTCAACGAAACGGTGCGCCGCAAGGAGCGCGACAGCCAGGAGGCGCGTTCGAAAACCCGTGAACGGCGCCTGTTGGCCGCCGCCGCGAGCGACGACCTGACGGTGCTGCCGGACCCGAAAGACGCGCTCAACAAGGCCTTGAACATCAAGACCTCGGCCAAAACCGCGCGCCAGATCGCCGCCATGAAGGGCGCGATGCATACCGACGACGGCCTGCAGGGCGACGAACGGGCGCTGACGGCCGAGCTGGACGCCGAAAAGGCGGCCAAAAGCGCCAAGGACGTGCTGCTCAACGAAGCGGTGCGCATCCTCGCCGACGAAGTGGGCTTGATCAAGACGGATACCCGGCTGGCCTCGCGGGTGCTGCCTTACGTGCCGGAACCGGCCGCCTCCAAGTAACACCAGCGACTTGTCATCGGCCAAGAGCCCCGTGCATCGTACGGGGCTTTTTTTCGCCGTCCGCGCCGCCGCCGGTTGCGGTTAACACTGTTTTCCAGCGACGTATTCTTCCTTGCGCCGAACGCCCCGCGACGCGCTCAATCGGGGATTGTTTTTTTCGCCAGCTTCCATTACGATAAGTCAGGCGCACTCATTGCGCCACGTCGCTCGGACGGTTCCGGGCGCTTACGTAGAGCTTTTTCATGACACAATCCCCAACTCCGCGCAGCTTTTCGCGCATCAATCGCCTTCCCCCTTACGTTTTCAATATCACCGCCGAGCTGAAGATGGCGGCGCGGCGCCGTGGCGAGGATATTATCGATATGTCGATGGGCAATCCCGACGGCGCCACGCCGTCCCACATCGTCGACAAACTGGTTGAAACGGCCAAGCGCCCCGACACCCACGGTTATTCGGCGTCGAAGGGCATTCCGCGGCTGCGCCGGGCCATCTCGCATTGGTACAAGAAGCGCTACGACGTCGACATCGACCCCGACGCGGAGGCGATCGTCACCATCGGCTCGAAAGAGGGCCTGGCGCATTTGATGTTGGCCACGCTGGACCGCGGCGACACGGTGCTGGTGCCGAACCCGAGCTACCCTATCCATATCTGGGGCGCGGTCATCGCCGGCGCCGACATCCGTTCGGTGCGCATGAGTCCGGGCGTGGACTTCTTCGCCGAGTTGGAACGGGCGATCCGCGAAAGCTATCCGAAGCCGAAGATGATGGTGCTGGGTTTCCCCTCGAATCCGACCGCGCAGTGCGTCGAGCTGGAGTTTTTCGAGCGCGTCGTCGCGCTGGCCAAGCAGCACGACATCCTGGTGGTGCACGACCTGGCCTACGCCGACATCACCTTCGACGGCTGGAAGGCGCCGTCGATCATGCAGGTGCCGGGCGCGCGCGACGTCGCCGTCGAGTTTTTCACGCTGTCGAAAAGCTATAACATGGCCGGCTGGCGCATCGGCTTCATGGTCGGCAACAGCGAACTGGTGGCGGCGTTGGCGCGCATCAAGAGTTACCACGACTACGGCAGCTTTACGCCTGTGCAGGTGGCCGCGATCGCCGCGCTGGAGGGCGACCAAAGCTGCGTCAGCGACATCTGCGCGCAATACCAGAGCCGCCGCGACGTGCTGGTGAAGGGCTTGATCGAGGCCGGCTGGCCGGTTGAGAAGCCGAAGGCGTCGATGTATATCTGGGCGCTGATCCCCGAGGCTTACCGCGACCTTGGCTCGCTGGAGTTCGCCAAGCGCCTGCTGGCCGAGGCCAAGGTCTGCGTCTCGCCCGGTATCGGCTTCGGCGAATACGGCGACGACTACGTGCGTTTCGCGCTGATCGAGAACGAGGCGCGCATCCGCCAGGGCTTGCGCGGCATCAAGGCGATGCTGCGCGACGGCATGGCGGCGGCGCCGCGCTGATCCGTCGGGCGGTTTGGCAGGAATAATCCTCATACTGTCATTTGCGCCAACTCGCCGTCGCCCTAGAATGCCTGGGTGCCTCGATACAGCCGATCGGGGCTTTCCCACCATTTTCAAGGAGCCATCACCATGCTGGAACTCAGACCAAGCTGCGAGCACTGCGACATCGATTTACCGCCAGCCTCGGCGGAGGCGCGCATTTGCACTTATGAGTGCACGTTTTGCGTCTCCTGCGTCGACACCGTTTTGCACAACGTCTGCCCGAACTGCGGCGGTGGTTTCGTTGCGCGCCCGGTCCGGCCGGCGCACAACTGGAAGGGCAACAACTATCTCGGCGCGGACCCGGCCGCCACCGTGCGCAAGCACCGGCCGGTTGACGCCGCCGTGCATGGCGAACTGCTGGCCAAGTTGCGCGAAGTGCCGCCCGCCCAACGTTGACGCGCGGCCGCGCCATGATATTCATCAGGCTTATCGGTGACATCATGCATATAAATTGGATTTATATGTCACGGCGCAGCATACTGCATCTGTCTCCTCTATTCTCCTCCAAGAAAATAGATTCAGCCCGCTCTCCGTAGCGGGCTTTTTTTATGCGCGCGGCATGGACCCACTCTTGCGGGTGAAAATCTCGCCGCGAGCCGGGCATACCGTAGCCGCTAGTGGGCGGCGCGCGGCTTGCGCTGTGTCAAGTTGTGGCGGTGCCAGCTCTCCGGGGGCACTGGGCGCTAGTCGGCCGAAGCGGACTGTCGTGTCTAAATGCCTCATTTATATTATCATTTGGCTTGGTAATCCCACGGATACAAGGAGATATGATGTTCAGTCATGTAATGATTGGTTCGAACGACATCGAACAGGCAAAGCGTTTTTATGACGCCGTCCTCGCAACGTTCGGGGCGGGCGAGCCATTCCGTAATCAAGCAGATTCCGGTCACAAGCGCCTCTTCTACCGGCACGACGGCAGTACTTTTTGCATCAGCGAGCCGATCGACGGGGAAGCGGCGACGTGTGCGAACGGCGGCACGATAGGCTTCAAATGCAGCTCGCCCGAACAAGTGCAGCAATTTCACGACACCGCAGTCGCGCATGGCGGCCAGTCGGTTGAGGACCCGCCGGGCCTGCGTGACGGCGCCATGGGGGCCATGCACCTGGCGTATGTTCGTGACCCGGACGGCAATAAGCTCTGCGCAATATACCGTCCGAAATAAGCCATTCGTCTACCCGGGCGCGGAGTCTTTACCTGCGGAGATATCACCAAATTTTATCTCTATCATCATGAAAATAAAGTGGTTTTATATGTCGCACCGCAGCATAATGCATCTGTCTCCTCTATTTTCCTCCAAGATTATAGATTCAGCCCGCTCTTCGCAGCGGGCTTTTTTTTCGTTGAAATAGGGTGCCTGCGGCGGCGCCCGGCGGCGGAAAAAACTTGACTCTCGGCAATACGTAGACAATACTTGTGGCGATGGAACTTGCTGGAAGGCAAGGAGGTAGCAGGAACCTGATACCGCTCAGTTAAGTATGTTCGTAGATACTATGAATGAAGGCGGGTCGGCAAAAGACGCAAATTAATCCTAAAGTGAAGGTTCGAAGAATCAACTTAGGAGAAAATCATGCAACCG
>NZ_JBJXIB010000024.1:0-50855 GCF_046115965.1 Janthinobacterium sp. CG_23.3
GTCGCGGTTTCGGTGGGGTGGCGCAGACGAGCGGCGTCGCTGGGGTGGGGGTGATGGTGGGAGAGGGCAGGGGCAAAGGGCGCGGGTGTGGGGGGGTGTTGTGGCGGGGGCGGGTGCGCCCCCCCCGCCGGCGCCGGCCAGCGCGCAGAAACCGGCGCAGGCGGATAAAGCGGACGTGGACAAGGACGTCGCAGCGGAGGCCGGCGCCAGCAATGCCGCGCCGGCAACGGCGGCCGCGCCGCAGGCGCCCGCCGACGCCGCCGCGGCAACGCCGGCAAACGCCGCCGAAGACGCCTACACCGGGCCGGTGGCCGACATGCTGGCCCTGGTTGCCAGCTTGAACCTGAGCGTAGCGCCGCCGCCGTCGACAGAGGTGATCGATAGCCAGACAGCCGCGGGCACGGGCGTCTTGCCGGCCGACGCGGGCGTCAAGCCGGCCGCCGACGCGCCAGCCAAGGCCGGCCTCGCCGACCAGGGTGCCGGCGCCACGGCAACGGCCTTCGCCGCCGTCGCCGACGCGGCCAAAGCCGGCGTTGCCGCGGCCGGGAAGTTCGCGAGCGCAACGACGGCGACGGCGTCGACGGCGCCCGCCGCCGACGCGCGCGGCGCCGCCGACACGCTGTTGCCGGCCGCCCAGCTTGCGGCCCAGCCCGGCGCGCCGGCGCCGCAGGCCCAGGCCAGCGACCCGGCCGCGGCGCAATTGGCCGCCGTGAAAACCCGCGACGGCCTGCCGGAATTGCAACTTATACAGGAACCGCCGCGCGAGGCCGCCACGCTGGCGGCGGCGCCGGTGCAACAGGCGTCGCTGCAGATCACCGAGGCCGCCACGTCGGTGCCCGGCGCCGTCTTGCGCGGCCAGGTCGGCACGCCGGCCTGGAACCAGGAACTGGGCCAGAAAATCGTCTGGATGGTGGCCGGCGCCGAGCAAAGCGCCACGCTGACGCTGAACCCGCCCGACCTGGGCCCGCTGCAGGTGGTGCTGAGGGTCAGCAACGACCAGCTCGACGCCACCTTCACGTCGGCCCAGCCGGAAGTGCGCCAGGCGCTCGAGGCGGCGCTGCCGCGGCTGCGTGAAATGATGAGCGCAACGGGCGTCGAACTGGCCAACGCCAGCGTCTCGGCGGGCTTGTCGAACCAACAAAACGGTGGCAACGGCGAGGCCCGCATGGGCCGCGGCGGCGGCGGCGGCGGCGGCGGCGGCTCGCACGGGGGCGGCGGCGGCGACGGCAACGGCGGGCTCGAACGCGGCGGCGCCGCGGCGCCGCGCAAGGTGGCCCAGGGCATGGTCGACACCTTTGCCTGAGCCCGCCGTGGCGGCGGCGCGCACTTTTCTTAGGGAAACTTTGAGATGCGCGCCCTTCCGCTCTCTTTTCCGCGCATCCGACCGCGCAGAGTTTGCCGATAATGACATAATGGCGACGTGATCCACTTCCCCGCACCAAGGCTCCATTGAAAGCTAATCCGAAAATGAAAGCAGATCCAAAAGCAGACGCGGCGCCGCCGGCGGCGGGCGCGTCGAAGAAAAAGCTTTTGATCATCATCCTGGCGGCGGTGCTGGGCGCCGGTTCGCTCGGCGGCGGCGCGGCGTGGTTCCTGCTGCACGGCAAGGCCGACGCCGAAGAGGGCAAGCACGACAAGGGCGGCAAGAAGAAGAAGGCGGTGAAGGCGGGCCCGCCGGTGTTCGTGCCGCTCGACCCGTTCACCGTCAACCTGCAGCCGGAGAACGGCGAGCAGTACCTGCAAATCGCCTTCACGCTGCAAGTGGCGAGCCTGGAAGAGGTCGAACTGGTCAAGCTGAACATGCCGAAGGTGCGCAGCCGCCTGCTGTTGCTGCTGTCGAGCAAAAAAGCCTCGGAACTGAACACCGGCGAGGGCAAGAAAACGCTGGCCGGTGAAATCATCGCCCAGGTCAACGAACCGTTCGAGGACCACGGCGACCAGCAGGAAGTCACCGACGTTTTATTCACCTCGTTTATCATTCAATAAAGCAGTCATGGCCGATAATTTCCTCTCCCAGGAAGAAGTCGACGCCCTTCTCAAGGGCGTCAACGGAGACCAGGACGACGCCCAGGCGCCCGAAGAGGCCACTGGCGTACGCACGTACAACCTGGCCACCCAGGAACGTATCGTGCGCGGGCGCATGCCGACGCTGGAAATCATCAACGAACGCTTCGCGCGCCTGTTGCGGGTGGGCCTGTTCAACTTCCTGCGCCGCAGCGCCGAGGTCTCGGTGGGCTCGGTGCGGGTGTCGAAGTACAGCGAATTCATCCGCAACCTGGTGGTGCCGACCAACCTGAACCTGGTGCACATGAAGCCGCTGCGCGGCACCGCCCTGATGGTGTTCGACCCGGGCCTGGTGTTCCTGCTGGTCGACAACCTGTTCGGCGGCGACGGCCGCTTCCACACCCGCGTCGAGGGGCGCGACTTTACCCAGACCGAGCAGCGCATCATCCTGCGCATCCTCGACATCGTCTTCGAGGCCTACACCAAGTCTTGGGAACCGGTGTTCCCGGTCGAGTTCGAGTACATCCGCTCGGAAATGAACACCCAATTCGCCAACATCGCCACGCCCAACGAGGTGGTGGTGGCGTCGACCTTCACGGTCGAGCTGGGCTCGGTGTCGGGCCAGATCCACTTTTGCATGCCGTATTCGATGATCGAGCCGATCCGCGACGCCCTCACCTCCAGCCTGCAAGGCGAGGCGCTGGAAGTGGACAAACGCTGGATCCGCCTGATGACGCAGCAGATCCAGATCGCCGAGGTCGAGCTGGTGGCCTCGCTGGGCACGGCCAGGGTGTCGTTCGACGAGATTTTGAACATGAAGGTGGGCGACATCATTCCCCTCAACATCCCCGAGCTGATCGCCGCCACCGTCGACGGCGTGCCGGTGATGGATTGCACATATGGGGTATTGAATGGACAATACGCCTTGAAGGTCGAGAAATTACTCGCCAATTCCGATAACATCAAGTAAGACCGGCGCCCGGCGCCGGAGTCCGCAACAACAGGAGAGCAACATGTCCGACAATCAAGACGATCAAAGCGCGGAAGACGATTGGGGCGCGGCCATCGCCGAGCAGGCCAAGGCGGAAGCGGAGGCGCTGCAAAACCAGGCCAGCCAGGCCAGCGTGGCCAGCGCCGCAAGCGCCGCCGTGTTCAAGGACTTCTCCAAGCAGGGTTCGAAGACCGAGACGCACAACGACATCGATTTCATCCTCGATATCCCGGTGCAACTGACGGTCGAGCTGGGCCGCACCAAGATCGCCATCAAGAACCTGCTGCAACTGGCGCAGGGTTCGGTGGTCGAGCTCGACGGCCTGGCCGGCGAGCCGATGGACGTGCTGGTCAACGGTTGCCTGATCGCCCAGGGCGAGGTGGTGGTGGTCAACGACAAGTTCGGCATCCGCCTGACCGACATCATCACGCCGTCCGAACGCATTAGAAAACTGAATAAATGAAGCCTGTAGCATTCACCGCCATGGCGCTGGCCTGCTGTATCGCCAACGCCACGGCGAACGGGGCCGCCACACCGACGGCCCCGGCCGCCGCCGTCCCCGCCACTCCCCCTTCCAGCGTGTCCGCCCCCGCGCCCGCGCCGTCCGCCGCCGCAACGCCCGACCCGGCGCCCGTACCGGCGCCGGAAGCGCTGGCCATGCCGGGCCGCGCCGTTGCGCCCGCGCCTGCGCCAATCCCGGCCGCGACCGCGACCGCGCCGGCCTCGGCCGCCGGCAGCCTGCTGCAAACCATCCTGGCCCTGCTGTTCGTGCTGGCCCTGCTGGGCGGCCTGGCCTGGTTCATGAAACGCTTCGGCCCGAAAGTGGCGGGCGGCAACTCCCGGCTGCGGCTGCTCAGCTCGATGAGCCTGGGCGGGCGCGAGCGCGTCATGCTGATCGAGGTCGGCGACCAGTGGATTGTCGTCGGCGCTTCGCCGGGCCGGGTCAACGCGCTGGCCACCATGCCGCGCCAGGACGACGCCAGCGCCACGGCGGGCCAGCCGAACAGCCCGGCCGCCGCCAACTTCTCCGAGTGGCTGAAACAGACAATTGAAAAACGCAATGGCAAATAGGCAGCGCATGCACGTCGCAGCATTCTTACCGCACTCCCCTCGCCAGGCGCTGGGCTGGCTGCTGGCCGGCGCCGCGCTGGCGCTGCCGCTGCTGGCGCTGGCCGAACCCGGCATTCCGGTCTTCAGCAGCACGCCGGGCCCGGGCGGCGCGCAAAACTATACGCTGCCGGTGCAGACGATGTTGCTGATGACGTCGCTCTCCTTCCTGCCGGCGGCGCTGTTGATGATGACCAGCTTCACCCGCATCATCATCGTGCTGTCGCTGCTGCGCCAGGCCATCGGCACTCAGTCGGCGCCGCCGAACCAGGTGCTGGTCGGACTGGCGCTGTTCCTGACGCTGTTCGTCATGGGGCCGGTGTTCGACAAGATCTACACCGAGGCCTACCTGCCTTTGCAGGAAAACAAGATCAGCATGACGGTGGCGATGGACAAGGGCGTCGAGCCGCTCAAGGCCTTCATGCTCAAGCAAACCCGCCAGGCCGACCTGGCGCTGTTCGCCAAGATGTCGCGCACGCCGGCGCTGCAGGGGCCGGACGACGTGCCGCTGCGCATCCTGGTGCCGGCCTTCGTCACCAGCGAGCTGAAGACGGCGTTCCAGATCGGCTTCGCCATCTTCATCCCCTTCCTGATCATCGACATGGTGGTGGCCAGCGTGTTGATGGCGATGGGGATGATGATGATGTCGCCGGCCGTCATTTCGCTGCCGTTCAAGATGATGTTGTTCGTGCTGGTCGACGGCTGGCAGTTACTGCTCGGCTCGCTGTCCCAGAGTTTCTACTAAATTGAGCAAAGGTTCGCGATGACACCGGAAAGCGTCATGACCCTGGGCCGCAACGCCATGGAAGTCACCCTGATGGTGGCCGCGCCGATGTTGCTGGTGGCCCTTATCATCGGCCTGGTCGTCAGCATCTTCCAGGCCGCCACCCAGATCAACGAGGCGACGCTGTCCTTCATCCCCAAACTGGTCGGCATTTTCGTCGCGCTGGTGGTGGCCGGCCCGTGGATGCTGTCGGTCATGCTCGACTATATGCGCCAGGTGTTTACCAACCTGCCAGCGCTGGTCGGCTGACGCGGGGTCCGGCCCAATGTCCCCTCCGAACCGGCGCGCGCGCGCCGCCCGCGCGCCATGCTGACGCTGTCGAGCGTCGACCTGAACACCTGGATCGCCGCGCTGCTGTGGCCGCTCACGCGTATCCTCGGCCTGATCGCCGCCGCGCCGGTGCTGGGCAACTCGGCGGTACCCAACAGCAGCAAGATCATGCTCGCCGTGATGCTGGCGGCGATCATCGGACCGACCGTGCCGGCGCTGCCGGCGGCCGACCCGCTGTCGCTGGCCGGGCTGCTGATCCTGGCGCAGGAGCTGCTGGTCGGTCTGGGCATGGGGTTTTCGATGCGCGTCGTCTTCGCCGCCATTGAAATGGCCGGCGAGATCAGCAGCCTGACCATGGGCCTGGGCTTCGCCACTTTTTTCGACCCGCAGTCGCACGGGCGCTCGTCGGCCATCGGCCAATTGCTGGCCCTGCTGGCCAGCATGGTTTTCCTGGCCGCCAACGTCCACCTGGTGCTGCTGGCGGCGCTGGCCGAGAGTTTCGTCAGCCTGCCGGTCTCGGCGGCGCCCTTGAGCGGCGCCGGCTTCAAGCACCTGGCCGACTGGGGCGGCAAGATCTTCGCCTCGGGCTTGCAGATCTCGCTGCCGATCGTCGCCGCCCTGCTGCTCACCAACGTCGCGCTGGGCATCCTGACGCGCGCCGCGCCGCAGCTAAACCTGTTTGGCATCGGCTTCCCGATCACGCTGGGGGTCGGCATGCTGGTGATCGCCATGGCCATGCCCTACATGGAGGGGCCGCTGGAGCGCCTGTTCCTCGAAGCGATAGAGACCAGCCGCAAACTGCCGCGGTCCTGGGCCGACCGGACCCGGCCGGCGCTATTGCCGGTGCGCCCGGCCAAGCCCGCCGGCCCGGCGCCGGTGCCGGTGCCGCGTCAGCCCCAAGACCGTTAAATTCGCGGGGGGCGGTAACGCTGGAAATCAACCCCAGGCAAAGAGCCGGGCTTAATTGATGTAGTTGAACAGCGACAGGCCCATAACCTTGGTGTAGGTTTGCTGCGCCGCCTTGAGCGTGGTCTCCTGCTGCGTGAACAGGGAAATCGCCTTGACGATGTCGAGGTCTTGCAGGTCGGACAGGGTGCCGGCGTATTGCAGCTCCAGGTCCTCGCCGGCGCTGTCGAGGTAGTCCAGTTCCTTCAGGCGCGAGCCAACGTCGGCCTGCACCGCCAGCACGTTGTCGAAGGCGGTGTCGAGGATGACGTGCACCGCGTCGAGGCCGTTGCTCAGGCGCGCCTGGCCGGCCGTGCCGCTGGCCGGCTGGCGCAATACCGTCAAGGCGGTCGACAGCGTGGTGAACAGCGACTCCTTGCGGCTCGGCGCGACGGTAAACGTGTCACCGTTGGCCGGCGCGCCCTTGACGTCGAACTGCTGGCCGTCGAAGGAGATCGCCGCGCCGCTGATGTAGGGCGCCGGCGCGGCCGGGCTGGGCACGGTCACGCCCAGCGTGGTGTCGGTGACCAGGTAGGTGGTGGCCGCGCCGGTGCCGCTAAAGGCGATCGAATAATTGTGCCCCGTCAGCGCCACCGGGTTGGTCACGGTGCCGGCGGAAATCTTGCCGCCGCCGCCGCGGCCGAAGTTGCCCGGATCGGGCGCCGTGACGAAGCTGCCGTTGCCGGTCATGTTGTTGTCGAAGACGGTGCTGCCGGCGTCGCTGGTGGCCAGTTGGCGCGACATGCCCACCTGCAGCGTGCGCTGGCCCTGGTCGCCCTGGTAGGTGGCGCCGCCGCCGGCCGCGTTCATGCTGTACGGCACGGTGGTCGATTTGTAGCCGGAGAACAGGTAGCCGCCGGCGCCGTCGGAGGTGTTGGCCACCGCCAGCAGGTCGTTCAGGCGCACCTCCAGCTCGGTCGCCAGCATGGCCCGCTCGCTGTCGGTGTAGGTGCCGTTGCCGGCCTTGTCGACCAGTTCCTTGACGTCGGCGATCAGTTGCTGGGTGGTGTTGAGCGCCTGCAACTCCTGGCCCAGGAAATTCTTCGCGTTTTGCCGGTTCGTCACGAACTGCGTGTTGATCGACTGCGACTGCGTCACCTCCAGCGCGCGCGCGCTGGCGATCGGGTCGTCGGCCGGCGTCAGGTTGCGGCGGTTGCTCGACAACTGCTGCTGGGTGCGGTTGAGCGCGGACTGCAGCTTGTTGATCTGCGTGCTGCCGATGTCGTACGTGGTCTTGGTGCTGATGCGCATGATGTTACCCTTCCTCGCCGGCGCGGCCCGGGGCCGCGCCGGACACAATTATCGTCCGAGCCCGATGATGACGTCGAACAGCGTGCTGGCAAGTTGCATGACCTTGCCGCTGGCCTGGTAGGCCTGCTGGTAGCGCAACAGGTTGGCCGCCTCCTCGTCGAGGTTGACGCCCGACAGGGACTGCTGCGCCGTTTCGGTCTGCTCCAGCAACGCCGTGCTGGCCAAGCCGTTGATCTGCACCTCGCGCGTGGTGTTGCCGACGAAGCTGACGGTCTCCGCGTAGGCGCCCTGGTAGGTGGCCTTGCCGCCGTCGAGGATGTTCTTGGTTTGCAAGGCGCCCAGCAAGGCCATGTTGCGGTTGTCGCCGACGCCGCTGACGTTGGGGCCGACGCTGAACTGGTCGCCGGCGCCCGGGGTGCCGGCGATGGCCACGTGGACGCCGCCGAAACTCAGTTCGGCGCCGTTGGTATAGGGGATGCTGGCGGTGCCGGCCGGATACACGGTGGGCACGCCGTTGGCCGTCACCGTGACGGCCTGGCCGGGCGGGAAGCCCGACAGGGAATTGCCGGCCAGGTTGTAGGTCAGCGTCACCGGCGCCGCCAGGGTATTTCCCGGCAGCAGGTAGGCGCTGTCGACCGAGCCGGCGCTGATTTTGGCGTTGCCGGTGTTGGCCAGCGGGCTGGAGGTGCTGACCGGGGCGGCGGCGGCGATCTTGGCGCGGTCGGTGATCAGCACGTTGAAACCGGCGGCGCCGTTGGCGGTCGGCTTGACCATGAAATTGTCGGCCTCGGCGGCGCTGCCGCTGATCGAGAAATCGACGCCGTCGATGGTTTGCGGGCCGCTTTGCGGATACGGCGCGATGGTGGTGCGCTGGCCGTCGGACTGGCGCGTGACGACGAAATCGGCGCCGTCGTAGCGCACCGCGTAGTCGCTGACGGTGAGCTTGGTCGGGTCGCTGATGGTGGCCGTCACCGCCGCCGTGCTGGTGGCGTTGTTGCGGTAGTCGGCCGCCACCACCGGCGCGGCGACGCTGAAGAAAGCGCCGCCCGGCGCGCCGTTCTGGTCCTGCCCCAGCTTGTGCTGGTCGTTGAAGGTAATGGCCATCGTCACCGCCAGGCGGCCGAGCGAATTTTGCACGCGGTCCAGGGTGCCGCTGCGAAATTCCAGCAAGCCGCCGAGGGAGCCGCCGTTGAGCGCGCCCTCGCCCAGCACCGACACGGTGTCGCCGATCATATACCCCACTTCGAGGCGGTCCGGGTTGGTCAGCGCCGGCGTCGTCGCCAGCTGGAACGCGTGCTTGCCCAGCACCAGCGGCTGGCCGGAGCCGATCGCCACCGTGACGCTGTTGTTTTCGCCCGGCGTCACCGTCACCTTGACGTATTTGCTCATTTCATTGATCAACTGGTCGCGCTGGTCCAGCAAGTCGTTGGGCAGGTTGGTTTCGTTCACGCCGAGGTTGCTGATCGAGGCGTTGAGCTCGGCGATCTGGGTGGCGAAGGAATTGATCGAGGCGACGCTGCCCTTGATTTCGCTGGTGACGCCGTTGCCGATTTCCCGCAGGCGCGCGGTCAGCCCCTGGAAGCGCGAGGCCAGCGAGCCGGCGCCCGACAACAGCGCCTGGCGCGACGCCACCGAGGCCGGATTGGCGCTGACGTCCTGCACGCTCTTGAAAAACTCTTGCAGCGACGGCGACAGGCCGGCCGACGGGTCGGCCAGCAGGTTGTCGATCTGGCTGATCTGCGTGTAGACGGCCTCGTGGCCGCTGGAGGCGCTTTGCGCCGCGCGCACCTGGTTGGCCAGGAAGTTGTCGTACACCCGCTTCACCTGCGCCACCTCGGTGCCGGTGCCGACGAAGCCGTAACCGGCCTGGTTCGGCACGGCGTTGCGCTGCAACACGGTCTGGCGGCTGTAGCCGGTGACGTTGGCGTTCGAGATGTTGTGGCCGGTCGTCGCCAGCCCCAACTGCGCCGCCATCAGGCCGCTTTTGCCAATATTGAGGAGATTGATAGACATGGTGTGGGTACTTTTCTGTGCGCTCTACTTCAGCTCTACTTCATTTACGGCACCGGGCGGCGAAACTTGAAGCGGCCGGCCCGCGCCCCCCCCGGCTAGCCGACCAGCGAGTGCTTGATAATGCGGGTCAGCTTGGCGGCGTAGTGCGGGTCGGTGGCGTAACCGGCGCGCTGCAGGCCCTGGGCGAAGCTGCTGGCGTCGCCGGCGCTGGCCAGCACCTTTTCGTAGCGCTTGTTGTCGGTGATTAACTTGGCGTAATCGCGGAAGCTGTCGGCGTAGGAATCGTAGGCGCGGAACTTCTCGGTGCGCGTCTTCGGCACCCCGTTGACGTACTCGGTGGTAACGGCCTCGGCCACCTTGCCCTTCCACTCCGGGCCGGCCTTGATGCCGAACAGGTTGTGGCTGGCGACGCCGTCGCGGCCCTTGATCTCGCGCTTGCCCCAGCCGCTCTCGAGCGCGGCCTGGCCCAGCATGAACTTGGCCGGGATGCCGGTGGCGCGGCTGGCCTCGGCGGCGTGGCCGCCGAGTTTTTCCTGGAACGCGCGCACGTGCGGCGCCTGGCTGCCCGCGCCGACGCCGGCAGCCGCGGCCGGTTTCAGCGCCGCCGCGGCGGCCGGCGCGCCCGCCCCCTGCTGCTGGGCGCGGAAGGCTTCCAGCGCCGCCGCCATCGTCGACGAACGCGGCGAGACGTCGGCGTCGGGCGCCGGCGCCACCTGCGTCAACTGGCGCATCAGCACGTCGGCCAGGCCGGTGCCGCGCTTGGCCAGGTTCTGGCTGGTCTGCTGGTCCAGCATCGAGGTGTACATCTTGCTCTGCTGGCTGTCCATGACGCCGTCCTGCGGCGTGGCGTCGCGCATGCTCTTCATCATCATGTTCAGGAACATCGCCTCGAACTGGGTCGCCGCCGTCTTCAGCGCCTCCGGCTCCTTGGCCTTGGCGGACTGGCGCAATTCGCCCAGGCCCTTCAGGTCAAAGGCGTTCTGTTTCGACAAGTCGGTTTGGCTGATCATGGCGGCCCCTATTAGATAATTTCAAGTTCGGCGCGCAGCGAACCGGCGGCCTTCATCGCTTGCAGGATCGCCAGCAAGTCTTGCGGCGAGGCGCCGATGGCGTTGAGCGCCTTGACCACCTCGGCCAGCGAGGCGCCCGACTTGAGCAGCAACACCTTGCCCGGCTCTTTCTTGATGTCGATCTGCGCGCCCTGGGTCACCACGGTCTGGCCGCCGCCGAGCGGGTTCGGCTGGCTGACCTGGGTGTCGGCGCTGACGCTGACCGACAGGTTGCCGTGCGAAATGGCGCAACTGTCCAGCGTAACCGCCTGGTTCATCACCACCGAACCGGTGCGCGCGTTCATGATGACCTTGGCGGCCATTTGCGCCGGCTTCACGTCCAGGCTTTCCAGCGCGCCCAGGAAGGCGACGCGGGCGTCGCTGTCGCTGGGCGACTGGACGCGGATCACGCGCCCGTCCAGCGCCGCCGCGACGTTGTTGCCGAAATGGTTGTTGATCGCCTGCACCACCCGGCTGGCGGTGGAAAAGTCGGTGGTGTTCAGTTCCAGGCGGATGGTGTTGTCCTGGCCCAGCGCCGAGGCGACCGCGCGCTCGACCGTGGCGCCGCCGGAAATGCGGCCCACGCTGAGGTGGTTGATCTGCACCGAGCTGCCGGCCGCCTGGGCGCCGACGCCGCCGACCAGCACGTTGCCCTGCGCCATGCCGTAGATCTGGCCGTCGGCGCCCTTGAGCGGCGTCATCAGCAAAGTGCCGCCGCGCAGGCTCTTGGCGTTGCCCATCGACGAGACCGTGACGTCGAGCATCTGGCCCGGCTGGGCGAACGCCGGCAGCGACGTCGTCACCATGACGGCGGCGACGTTTTTCAATTGCAGGCTGGTGCCCTGCGGCAGGTTCACGCCCAGTTGCTGCAACATCGACACCACGCTTTGCACGGTGAACGGGGTTTGCGTGGTCTGGTCGCCGCTGCCGTCGAGGCCGACCACCAGGCCGTAGCCCATCAATTGGTTCTGGCGCACGCCGGCGACGCTGGCCAGGTCTTTCAGGCGCTCGCCGCGGGCGGCGCCGGGCAGCAGCGTGGCGCACAGCGCCAGCGCGGCCAGGGCGCGCAGCAGGCGCGAGGCTTGGGTGGACAAGGTCGCCATGATCAGAACGGCAACAGGCTGAGGAAGAAGCGCGAGGCCATCGACGCCACTTCGGCCTTGTCGATCTGGCTGTTGGTGCGGTATTCGACGCGGGCGTCGGCGACCTGGGTCGACAGCACGTTGTTGCCGGTGGCGACGGTGTCCGGGCTGACCATGCCGGAAAAACGGATGAACTCGACGCCCTTGTTCATCGCCACCTGTTTCTCGCCGGCGACCAGCAGGTTGCCGTTGGCCAGCACCTCGATGACGGTCACGCCGATGGTGCCGGTGAAGGCGTTGCTGGCGCTCTGGTTGTCGCCGTCGGCGTGCTTGGTGGCGCCCTCGGCCGAGGCGGTGGCGCCGAAGCGGGCCTGCAGCGGCCCGGCCATGCCGAAGTTGACGCTGCCGCTCTTGTTGCCGGAGCTGGCGCCGGCCTTGACGGCGTTGGTTTTCTCGGTGATGGTGATGGTCAGCATGTCGCCGACGTGGCGCGCGCGGCGGTCCTCGAAATACGGCCGGTAGGCGGCGCTCTGGAAAATGGCGCCGTTCGACGGCGCCGGCGTGTCGGCCTGCAACGGGCGCGACGACGTCGGTTGCTGCACGATCGAGGTCGGCACCACCGAGCAGGCGCCCAGGGCCGCCGCGCATATCAGGATCAAGTATTTCATATTGCCTCCGCTGGCGCGCCGCGTGGCGGCGTCCGGCCTTGTGTCAGTGTTCAGTGTTCAGTGCGCCAAGCTAAATGGGGGGGGCGTTACAGCTGCGCCAGTTTCGCCAGCATCTGGTCGGACGTGGTGATGGCCTTGCTGTTGATCTCGTAGGCGCGCTGGGTCTGGATCATATTGACCATTTCCTCGGCGACGTTGACGTTGGACGCCTCGATGTAACCCTGCATCATGATGCCGGTGCCGTTGGTGCCGGGCGTGTTGGTCTGGGCGGCGCCGGACGCGCCGGTCTCGACGTACAGGTTTTCGCCCTTCGACTCCAGCCCGGACGGGTTGACGAAGGTGGTCAGTTGCAGCGAGCCGATCTGCGACGGCGCGGCGCTGTTGGGCAGCGTCACCGAGACGCTGCCGTCGCGCGCCACGGTCAGGCTCAGCGCGTTGCTCGGCACCGTGATGGCGGGTTGGATGACGAAACCCTCGGCCGTCACCATCTGGCCGTTGGCGTCGGTCTGGAAGGAGCCGTCGCGGGTGTAGGCGGTGGTGCCGTCGGGCAGCAGCACCTGGAAGAAGCCGGCGCCGTTGACCATGATGTCCTTCGAGTTGCCGGTCGACTGGGGGTTGCCCTGGGTGTGGATGCGTTCGGTGGCGACGGTGCGCACGCCGGTGCCGATCTGCAGGCCGGACGGCAACTGGGTTTGCTGCGAGGACTGCGCGCCGGGCTGGCGCACGTTTTGGTACAGCAAGTCCTCGAACACCGCGCGCGACTTCTTGAAGCCGGTGGTGCTGACGTTGGCGAGGTTGTTGGCGATGACGTCCATCTGCGTCTGCTGCGCCTCCAGCCCGGTCTTCGCGATCCATAGTGAACGTATCATTTTCTCTCTCCGATAACGGCGGCGCACGGCCCGCGGTGAATTCTATGTGGCCATTATGCGCGCGCGGCCGTCAATTCAAAGCCAGGATCTGGGTCGCTTTAGCGGCGTTGTTCTCGGCATTCTTCAGCATGCTCATCTGGGTTTCGAAGGAGCGCGCCAGGGCGATCATGCTGACCATCGAGTCGACCGGGCTGACGTTGCTGCCCTCCAGCGCGCCGGCGGAAAGGCGCACCGCCGGGTCGGCCTCGGCCGGGGCGCCGTCGCGCAGGCGGAACAGGCCGTCGTCGCCGCGCACCAGCGACTGTTCGGGCGGGTTGACCAGCTTGATGCGCCCGAGGATGGTGGCCGGGCCGGGCTTGGTGTCGGTGGAAATGGCGCCCAGCGTGCCGTCGCCGGCGATCGCCAGGCGCACCTCGGGCGGCACCGCCAGCGGCCCGGTCTCGCCCTGCACCATCAGCCCGGACTGGGTTTGCAGCATGCCGTTCTCGTTGATGCGCAGCGCGCCGTTGCGGGTGTAGGCTTCCGAGCCGTCGGCCGACTGCACCGCGATCCAGCCCTTGTTCTGCACCGCGACGTCGAGCTCGCGCCCGGTTTGCAGCATCGGCCCGGGGGCGAAGTTGCTGCCGACGGTGGAGTCGACGACGAAGGTGCGGGTCGCCAGCGGCAGGTTGTCGGCCACCACCGGCACCGCGCGGAAGGCGTTGAGCTGGGCGCGAAAGCCGGTGCTGGTGGCGTTGGCCAGGTTGTTGGCCGTCGTCGCCTGCTGCTCGAGGATGTGGCGGGCGCCGGTCATGGCGGTGTAGATCAAACGGTCCATCTGCTTCTCCTTGTGCCGGCGGCAACGCTTAGCGCAGGTTGACCAGCGTTTGCAGCACCTGGTCCTGGGTTTTGATGGTTTGCGCGTTGGCCTGGTAGGCGCGCTGCGCGGTGATCATGTTGACCAGCTCGGCGGTCAGGTCGACGTTCGACACTTCCACCGAGCCGGAGCGCAGCAAGCCCAGGCTGCCGCTGTTGGGCTCGCCCACCATCGGGCCGCCGGAGGCATTGGTTTCGGCCCAGGCGTTGTTGCCCTGCGGCTCCAGGCCGTTCGGGTTGGCGAAGTTCGCCAGCACGATCTGGCCCAGCGCGGCGGTGCGGCCGTTGCTGTACTTGCCGACCAGCACGCCGCTGGCGTCGGCGCCGAAGTCGATCAGCGCGCCGCCGGCGTAGCCGTCCTGGGTGGTCTTTTTCTCGCTGGTCGGGTTGGCGATCTGGGTCGAGTTGCTAAACTCCACATTGATCGGCAATTGCGGCACGGCGCCGGTGGCCGGGAAAATCGGCAGCGAAACCGACATCGGCAGCGTCTGCGGCGGCGTCAGCGACAGCATCGACGCCTTGTCGAGCGTGCCCGAGGTGTTAAACAGCAACACGCCGACCTTCTTCGCCGGCACCGCGGTGGCGGCGGCGATGGCCTTGTCGATCTGGTCCGGGGTGCGCCCGGCGTTCTGGTCGCTGCCGGGGATCGCGGCCGGGTTGTAGCTGAGCAGCAGCGCGGCCAGCTGGGCCGGACTGGCGCCGGCCGCCGTGGCGGCGGCCGTGACGGCCGCGCCGGCCGCGGCCGCGTAACCCAGCGCCGCCGTGATCACGGCGGCCGGGTTCAGCGGCACCGCCGTCACCGCCGTCTGGTAGACGGCGCGCGCGGCCAGCGACGCCGGGTCGCTCTGGACGGTGGCGGCGGCCTTCATCGCGGTGATTTCCATGTTGTCGTTGGCCATGTAGATATCCCACGAATTGGTGCCGGTCTTGACGTAATAGGTCGACAAGGAATGGGAATTGCCGAGCGAATCGAAGACCTCGGTCGGGGTTTGCTTGGTATAGGTGTCGGCGTCGCCCACGCTGAAGGGAAACTTGATCGGGATCTGGCTGGTCGAATTGAGGTTGATCTGGGTGTCGACCCGGGTCGTGGCCTGCGGCTTCATGTCGGTCTTGTTGATTTGCAGCGGCTGCGCCGAGCCGGCCACGATCTTGCCGTTGACGTCGGCCGCGTAGCCGGTCAGCTTGGCCAGCTGGGCGTTGACGATGAAGCCCTCCTTGTCGACCTGGAACTGGCCGTTGCGCGAATACTGGATCGCGCCGTTGACCGAGGTGCGGAAAAAACCGGCGCCGTTGATCGAGATGTCGAGCGGGTTGGCCGAGGTTTCCAGGTTGCCCTGGGTGAACATCTGGGCGATCTGCGACACCGACACGCCGATCCCGGCCGAATTGCCGCCGACGCCGTTGAGCGACTTGGCGTAAATGTCGGCGAACTGCGCCTGCGACTGCTTGAAGCCGACCGTGTTGGCGTTGGCGATGTTGTTGCCGATCACGTCGAGTGATTTCGCTGCGCCGTTCAGGCCGCTAAGCCCTTGTTGGAAAGACATGGAATTCTCCTGGTAATGGGTGGGATGCCGCGGTTACAGAATTTGTTTGATATCGGCCAGGCCGACGCTGCCGACCGAGGGCACGTTCAGCAGCACCCCCTTGGCGCTGGTCGAGACGCTGGCGACCGAGCCGAATTGCAGCGCCTTGGCGTCGCCGACTTTTTCGCCGCCGCGCATGGCCACCACTTCGAAGACGTATTTGCCGTCGGGCGCCACGCCGGGCTTGCCGGTGCCGTCGTCCTCGACCTTGCCGTCCCAGGCCAGCGGCACCGTGCCGACCGCCTGCGGCCCCATTTCCATGGTCTTGACCTCCTTGCCGCCGGCGGTGCGGATCACCACCTTGACGCTGTCTACTTCGGAGCCGAAGTCGACGCCGAGGATGGCGGCGCTTTTCATCAGGTTGATGGCGTTGCCGTCGACCAGTACGCCGTGGCCGATCAGGTTGGCCGCCTGCAGCGACTCGTTCGACTGGTAACTGGCCTTGAGCGACTCCACCGTGGCGTTGAGTTTGTTGACGCCGGTGACGGTCGACAACTGCGCCAGCTGGCTGGTCAACTGGGCGTTGTCGAGCGGGTTCATCGGATCCTGGTTCTTCAACTGCGTCACCAGCAGCGTCAGGAACTTATTGGTTTCGGCCTCGACCGTGCCGGCGGCCGGCGCCTTGGCCGACTTCGGGTTCACGGCGGCCATCAAATCGCCGTAGCCGGTGTCAATAGTAGTCATGTTTGCTTCTCCGCGGCCTACTGGCCGATCGTTAAGGTTTTCAACAACAGCGTCTTGGCCGCGTTCATGGTTTCCACATTGGTCTGGTAGGAGCGCGAGGCCGACAGCATGTTGACCATCTCGTCGACCGGGTTGACGTTCGGCATCGCCACATAGCCCTTGTCGTCGGCCAGCGGGTGCTTCGGATCGAACACCATCTTCAGCGGCGACGGGTCCTCGATCACCTCGCGCACCTTGACGGCGGTGGCGCCGCCGGCCAGCGGCACCGCCTCGAACACCACCTGCTTGGCGCGGTAGGCCTGGCCGCTGGCGCTGGTGGCGCTGTCGACGTTGGCCAGGTTGCTGGCGGTGGCGTTGAGGCGCTGCGCCTGGGCGCTCATGGCCGAGCCGGAAACGCTGAAGATATGAAAGAGGGACATGGTTATTGCGCTCCTTGTATCGCCGTCATCATTTCCTTGATCTGGGCGTTGATTAATGTGATGCTGGCCTCGTAGCGGACGGCGTTGTCGGCGAACTGGTTGCGCTCGACGTCCATGTCGACGGTATTGCCGTCGACCGCGCCCTGGGCCGGCGTGCGGTACTGCAGCGCGCCGGCGGCGGCGCCGCCCGCCGCCGCCGTGGGGAAATGCCGCGCCGCAGTGGCCGCCAGCGCCGGCCCCGCCCCGCCCTGGCCCAGCGCGCCCTTGAGCGCGGCGGCGAAGTCGAGGTCGCGCGCCTTGTAGTTCGGCGTGTCGGCGTTGGCGATGTTCGACGCCAGCACTTGCTGGCGGTTCGCACGCAGGTTCAGCGCCGTTTCGTGAAAGCCCAAGTAAGCGTCGAGTTTGCCTATCATTTCTAGCTCCGCAAGAGATCGGCCACTTCCGTCCGGGGTGGGCGATATGGTGGTGACAGGATCGATGATACGGCCGGCGGCGCCGCCGCCATCGCTTGATCAGACCGCTGTTTGCGGTCTTGCTCGGGGTTTCGTCCGGCCCCGCCCGGCCTATCATCTAACCATTCCGGGGGTCCATACCATGCCATACGCTTTCACTCTGCCACGCCGCATTCCACTGTTCGCCGCCCTGCTGTGCTGTGCCGCCGGCGCCGCCGCCCAGGCCGGCGCGCGCCAAGAGCCGGAGGCGCTGCGCCAGAGCGTGGCGCAATTCCTGCAACTGCAAACGGCCGGCCTGCCCGGCCAGGTCACGGTCACGGTCGGCCCGCTCGACGCGCGCCTGAACCTGGCCGCCTGCCCGGCGCCGCAGGCGTTCATGGCGCCGGGCGCACGGGCCTGGGGCAAGACCACGGTCGGGCTGCGCTGCACCGCGCCGACGCCGTGGACCATCTATATCCAGGCGACGGTGGCGGTGCAGGCCGGCTACATCGCCAGCGCGCTGCCGCTGGCGCAGGGCCAGCCCATCGTCGCCGAACAACTGGTGATCCTGCGCGGCGACCTCGCCGCGCTGCCGGCCGGCATCGCCACCGACATGGCGCAGGTGCTCGGGCGCAGCGCCACCGTCTCGCTGGCGGCCGGCACGCCGCTGCGCCTCGACATGCTGCGCAGCGGTAACGTGGTACAGCAGGGGCAACTGGTGCGGCTGGTGTCGAGCGGCGCCGGCTTCCGCGTCTCGGCCGAGGCGCGCGCGATCAACAACGCCAGCGACGGCCAGGTGGTGCAGGTACGCACCACGGCGGGCCAGCAAATCAGCGGCGTGGCCAGGGCCGGCGGCCTGGTCGAAGTGGCGTTTTAAACGTCTTGGCAAAGAGATATGCTGATTGGCGGCGCCAGGGCTAAAGTTTCCGCTGCGGGCGCCGATAAAGAACACATATCCCGGAGTTCCAAGCTCCGACCAGACGAGGATGATGCTGTGAAAATTACCGATACCATGAAGAGCACCCCCGGCCTGCCGGTGACGCCGGCAGCCACTTCCAGTGCGCGCGGCGCCGAAAAGGCCAGCGTTAACACCGACACGTCGGACAAGGTGCGCCTGTCGCCGCAGGGCCAGGCGCTGGCCGCCAGCGCGGCCGGCAACAGCGCCGTGTTCGACACCAAGAAAGTAGAACGCATCAAGCTGGCCATCGCCGACGGCCAGTTCCAGGTCAATTCCGAAAAAGTCGCGGACGGTCTGCTGGAAACAGTCAGGGACTTGCTGCATTCACGTAAAAGATAGGTATCAGCCATGCAATCCGCCTCCCCCTTGAGCACGCTGCGCGAAGAACGCGAACTGATGGACGCGCTGTTTGAATTGATGCAGCGCGAGCAAGACAGCCTGGTGGCGGCGGAAATCGACGAATTGACCGCGCTGACGGCGCGCAAAGGCGCGCTGGTGGCGCAACTGGCGGCCTGCGCCAAGCTGCGCCACGACGCCTTGGCGGCGGCCGGCTTCGCGCCGAAGGAGGAAGGCATGGCGGCCTGGCTGGCCGGATGCGGCGACGCCGGCGCAACCGCGCAGTGGTCGGCGCTGCTGGCCTTGACGCGCGCGGCCAAGGAGCGCAACCGCCTGAACGGCATGCTGGTCAACAAACAGCTGGCGCACACCCAGGGCGCGCTCAACAGCATGCGCCCGGCCGCCCAGGGCGGCAACTTCTACGGCCCCAGCGGCCAAACCACCGCCGGCGCGGCCAGCCGCCGCCTGGTCATCGGCTAGTCCAGCCGACACCCAAACCGCGACAAGCAAACCGGGGACAGACCACGTTTTTCGAGAAACTTTCTCGAAAAACGTGGTCTGTCCCCGGTTTTTTTTATGGCGCCGGCGCCGGCGCCGCCGTGGTCGGCAGTTCGGTGACGGTGTCGGGCAGCGCCGACAGGATGGTGACGGCGACGCGGCGGTTGCGCGCGCGCCCGTCGGCGCCGTCGTTCGGCGCCACCGGCAGGTTGGCGCCGTGGCCCACCGCGGTCAGCCGCGCCGGCGCCACGCCCGCTTCGATGAACAGGCGCACCACCGCGCTGGCGCGCACCGCCGACAATTCCCAGTTGGACGGGAAGCTGGGGTTGCGGATTGGCTGGTTGTCGGTATGGCCTTCGACCTGCACCGCGTGCGGGTCGTCCTTGAGCAGCACCGCGACCGCCCGCAGGGCCTGGTCCGATTCGGCCGTCAGGCGCGCCTCGCCCGGGTCGAACAGCACGCTGGCGTTGATTTCGACGCTGACGCCGCGGCTGTTCTGCGTCACCCGCACCTTGCCCTCCTTGACCAGCGGCGCCAGCGTCGATAGCAGGTCGTTGGCCAGCCGCGTCATGTTCTCGCGCTCGCGCTTGAGCGCCTCGGCGCGCTTTTTGATCATCGGGTTCGGCAGCGGTATCGCCTGCGGCGCCTCCAGCACGATGGGCGGCGCGCCGCGGCGCAGGCCGAGCGCTTCGCCGATGGCGTCCGAGAAAACCCGGTACTTGCCCTCGTTGGCCAGCGACAGCGCGTACATGACGACGAAAAAGGCGAACAACAAGGTGATGAAGTCGGCGTACGAGATCAGCCAGCGCTCGTGGTTCTCCGGCTCGTCGTCGAATTTCCTGCGCGCGCGCCGCATCTGCATCTCAGTACTCCCGCAGCAGGCTGGCGACGCGCTCTTCGATGATGCGCGTGTGGTCGCCGCTGGCGATGTCGTAGAACACGGCGGCGACGATTTCGTACTGCACCACGCGCAGCGAGACGATCGCCTTGAGCTTGTTGGCCACCGGGTAGAAGAACAGGTTGGCCAGGCCGACGCCGTAGATGGTCGAGACGAACGCCACGGCGATGCCGCCGCCCAGCTTGGCCGGGTCGGTCAGGTTTTCCATCACGTGGATCAGGCCGAGCACGGCGCCGAGGATGCCGATGGTGGGCGAGTAGCCGGCCGCCGACTCCCAGATCCGCACCGCCTGGCGCTCGGCCACCTCGTAGGCGCTGATCTCGACGTCGAGCAACTGGCGCAGCTTGTCGGGGTGGATGCCGTCGACGATCATGCGCAAGCCCTTGACGACCAGCTGGTCGCCGCTGGCCTCCATGTGGCGCTCCAGCGACAGCGGGCCGTCGCGCCGCGCCGACTGGTTCCACTGGCTGATCTGGCGCGCCAGCGCGGCGCGTCCGTCGAGCGGCGGCAGGAACACCCAGCGCGTCATCTCGATGCCGCGCACGAAGGCGCGCATGCGCGTTTGCAGCAGCACCGCGCCGAGCGTGCCGACCACCACGATGGCGAACGCGGCCGGCTGTAGCAGCGAGGCGAACTTGCCGCCCTCCAGCCCCTGGCCGACGATGACGCCGGCCAGCGCCAGCACCACCCCGGCTACGCTGGCCCAGTCCACGCCTGCTCCCTTAACGATGCGCGCAGGCGCGCGACGGCCTGGGTGTGCAGCTGCGAGACGCGCGATTCGGACACGCCCATCACCGCCCCGATTTCCTTCAGGTTCAATTCTTCCTCGTAATACAGGCCCATGAGCATTTTCTCGCGTGGCGGCAGCGCGTCGATGGCGTCGATCACGCATTGCCGGAAGTCGGTGTCGAGCAGCGAGCGCAACGGGTCGCCGTCCTCGTCGACGCTGTGGCGGTCGAGGAAGCTGTCGTTGCCGCCGTCGGGGTCGTGGAAATCCTCGTAGTACAGCAACTGGTGGCCGCCGCCGTCGCCCAGCATCTCCTGGTAGTCGTGCAGCGACATCTTCAGCAGCTGCGCCACCTCGGACTCGGTGGGCGGGTGGCCGAGGCGCTGCTGCAGCGTGCTCATCGCCACCTCGATCTTGCGCATGTTCTGGCGCATGCTGCGCGGCAGCCAGTCGCTGCTGCGCAGCTCGTCGAGCATGGCGCCGCGGATGCGCAGCACCGCGTAGGTCTCGAACTGGGCGCCGTGGGTTTCCTCGTAGCGGTTGATGGCGTCGAGCAGGCCTATCATGCCGGCCTGGACCAGGTCGTCGACCTCGACCGAGGGCGGCAGTTTGGCCTTCATGTGGTGGGCCAGACGCTTCACCAACGGGATGTGCTCCGTCAGCAATTGGTTCTTGTCCGCTTTCCCTTTAACCGTATACATAGGCAGCTTATTGTTTGTTAGGCGCTAAAATGGTTGCCCCCCCGCGCGGTAGGGTGACGGCCCGGCCGACAGGGCGAAGCGCCCGGCCAGCTGGCGGAACGCGACCGATGCCCCGGCCAAGGGGAAGGCGTCGACGACCGCGCGTCCCAGCCGCGCGGCGCGGTGCAGGTATTCGTCGGCCGGCACCGAGCCCATCGAGGTCAGGTTCAACGCCAAATAACGGCTGGCCGCCTGAGCCATATTATCGTATACCACCTTTGCCTCGGTTTCGGAAGCCCCGGTGACAAGAATTCCAAACGGGCGCCGGCCGAACGCGTGGTTCAGGCGCTTGATCATGCAATAGGCCGCCTTGATCGAGGTGGCGCTGTTCGAGACCTGCACCACGATGTCGGCGCTGGCCATGGCCGGCAGCGGGAAGCCCTCCTCGCCATCTTCACCATACTCGCCGTCGACGATGACGATGCCGGTCTGCTTGACCAGCACGTCGAAGGCCTTGGCCAGCCGGCGCGCCTCGTCGGCGGCCACCGCGGCGACGCCGCGCGGCGCCAGCGTGACCACGCCGAAGCCCTGCGGCACCTGGTGGATCACCTGGTTCAGCGCGCAGCGCTGGCGCGCCACGTCGAGCAGGCTGGCGCCGCCGGCCACGCCGAGGCGCTCGCCGACGCCGCGCTCGCCGGCGCAGGCGTCGACCAGCAGCACGTCGTTGCCGGCGCGCGCCAGCGAGGCGCCCAGGTTCACCAGCATGGCGCCCTTGTCGTCCCGCGGCGTGGCCGACAGCACCGTGACGATGCGCGGCTTGGGCCCGGCCAGCATGCGCCGCAGGCCTTCGGCCTGGTCGAAGTCGAAATTAGCCAAGGTGCACCCCGCTGAGCGAACGCTCGTTGCGGGCGGCGCCGGCCTGCGCCATCAGCAGCGGCAGCTCGGCGTCCTGGTATTGCGACGGCGCGCCGGCGCGTTGCAGCTTGAACGCGCGGTCGATCAGGTAGCCGCGGTCGGCCAGGTGCAGGTCTTCCGGCACGCGCTGGCCGTTGGAGACGTAGAACAGGCGCAGCTTCTGGCGGATCACGACGTCGAGCACGTTGCCGATCGAGGCCGCCTCGTCGAGTTTGGTGATGATGCAGCCGGCCAGGCCGCTGCCCTGGTAGGCCCGCACCACTTCCTGCAGCGTCTCGCCGGTGGCGGTGGCGTTCAGACACAACAGGCGCTTGACGTCGGCGCCGGCGCCCTGCAGCATCGCCACCTGTTCGGTGACCATCTGGTCGCGCTGGCTGACGCCGACGGTGTCGATCAGCACCGTGTGCTTGTTGCGCAACTCCTTCAGGGCGATGCGCAGGTCGGCCTCGTCCTTGACCGAGTGCACCATCACGCCGAGGATCTTGCCGTAGATGCGCAGCTGCTCGTGGGCGCCGATACGGTAGGCGTCGGTGGTGATCAAGGCCAGCTTTTCCGGGCCGTGGCGCATCACGCAGCGCGCCGCCAGCTTGGCGGTGCTGGTGGTCTTGCCGACCCCGGTCGGGCCGACCAGCGCGAACACGCCGCCCTGCTCGAGCATCGCGTCCTCGTCGGCCATGGCGTTGAGGTTTTTCGCCAGCACCGTCTGGATCCAGCGCAGGCTGTCGGCGCCGCCGCGCCCGGCCGGCAGTTTCTCGACCAGGTAGCGCGCCAGCGTCGCCGAAAAGCCGGCCGCCAGCATCGCCCGCAGCACCTCGGTCTTGTGCGGCTCGCGCTGCTGGGTCGAACTCCACGACATTTCGCTGAGCTGGCTCTCGAGCATGCCGCGCATGGCGCGGATCTCGTCCATCATGCCGCTCATCTCGGCGGCGGCGCTATCCTTGGCGTGGGCGATGGCCGAGGCCATCAGCTGCGACATGCGCGCCATGTCGCGGGCGTCGTCGGCCGGCGCGGCCGGCGCGGCGGCCTGGCGCGGCGCCGGGCGGGCCTGCGGCTGAGGCTGCGCCTGGAACGGCGCCGCCGGCCTGGCCGGCGGCTGCGACTGCGCGTACGGCCGCGGCGCCATTTCGCCGCTGGGCTCGGCCAGCGAGGCGGCGTCGTCGCTGGCCAGCGCCAGGATCTCGACCTCGCCGTCGAGCTGGCGGTTGGACAGGATCACGGCGTCGGGGCCGAGCGCCTCGCGCACCTTGCGCAGCGCATCGCGCGAAGTCGGCGCGGTGAATTTTTTGACGTTCATGGCCGCTCCCCCGGTATGTGGCTTGGGCGCGCTTGCCGGCGTGCGGCATGGTTGTGTATGGCCATCATCGACTCCCTGTTGCCCGGGCATCGCGTCTTCCACATGAGACGCAGCTTACTCGGACAGGTCCATTATTAACGATGCACCCTGGAAACGATCGAAGGAGCAGGACGGGAAACAGGCCGTATTTCATTTTTCCGGCGGCGGCGAGCGGGCGGGCGGGCGAACGGCGGCGGCAACGCTATTGCGCGCCTACCAGGCTGGTCACCCGAATGGTCTTGGTTTCCGGGATTTCCGAGTGCGACAGCACCTTCAGCTGCGGCAGCGCGCGGCGCAGGAAGCGCGACAGCAGCGCGCGCAGCGGCCCCGGCACCAGCAGCACCGGCGTCAGGCCCAGCGCCTCCTGCTGCTGCGCCGCCAGCCCGGCCTGCTGGGCGATGGTGTCGGCCAGACCCGGCTCGATGCCGGCGCCGTCGGCGCCGCCGGAACCCAGCGCCTGCATCAACAGGCGCTCCAGGCGGTTGTCCAGGGTCATCACCGACAGCTCGCCGGCGCCGGGGAACAGTTGCTGCACGATGGCCCGGCCCAGCGCCACCCGCACCAGCGCCGTCAGGTCGGCCGGGTCCTGGATGTGCACGGCGTGCTCGGCCAGGGTTTCGATGATCGAGCGCATGTCGCGGATGTGCACGCCCTCGACCAGCAGGTTTTGCAGCACTTTTTGCAAGGTCGACAAGGACACCATCTTCGGCACCAAATCCTCGACCAGCTTGGGCGCGTCCTTGCCCAGGTGGTCGAGCAGCGACTGCACCTCGGCGCGGCCGAGCAGCTCCGAGGCGTGCGAGGTGATCAGGTGGTTCAAATGGGTCGCCACCACCGTGCCGGCGTCGACGACGGTGTAACCCATCGCCTGGGCCTGGTCGCGCAGGCCGGCCTCGATCCAGGTGGCCGGCAGGCCGAAGGCCGGGTCGCTGGTGGCCACGCCGGGCAGGGTGCCGCTGGCCATGCCCGGGTTGATCGCCAGGAACTGGCCGTTGAAGGCCTCGCCGGCGCCGACCTCGACGCCCTTGAGCGTGATGCGGTAGGCGGCCGGCTTCAATTCCAGGTTGTCGCGGATGTGCACCGGCGGCGCCAGGAAGCCGACCTCCTGGGCGAATTTCTTGCGGATGCCCTTGATGCGCTTGAGCAGCTCGCCGCCCTGGGTCTTGTCGACCAGCGGGATCAGGCGGTAGCCGACCTCGAGCCCGAGGGTGTCGACCGGCATGATGTCCTGCCAACTGGCCTCCTCCTGCTCCGGCGCGGTGGCCGGCGGCGGCGCCTCGGCCGGCGCCGCGTCGGCGGCCTCGGCGCGGCGTTTGCTGATCAGGTAGGCGGTGCCGGCCATGACGCCGGCCAGCAGCAGGAACACCATATTGGGCATGCCCGGGATCAGGCCCATGCCGCCGATGATGCCGGCGGTGATGTAGAGCACCTGCGGCTTGGCGAACAACTGGCCCACCAGCTGGGTACCGATGTCCTGGTCGCTGGCCACGCGCGAGACCACGATACCGGCCGCCGTCGAGATGATCAGCGAGGGGATCTGCGCGACCAGGCCGTCGCCGATGGCCAGCAGCGTGTAGGTCTTGAGCGCCTCGGCGAACGGCAGGTCGTGCTGCAGCAGGCCGACCAGCAGGCCGCCGACGATGTTGATGACGGTGACCATGATGCCGGCCACGGCGTCGCCGCGCACGTATTTGCTGGCGCCGTCCATGGCGCCGTAGAACTCGGCCTCCTGCGCCACCTCGGTGCGGCGGCGGCGCGCCTCGGCCTCGGCGATCAGGCCGGCGTTCAGGTCGGCGTCGATGGCCATCTGCTTGCCGGGCATGGCGTCGAGCGCGAAGCGCGCGCCGACTTCGGCGATGCGCCCGGCGCCCTTGGTGACGACGGTGAAGTTAATGATCGTCAAGATGATGAAGACCACGATACCGACCGTGTAGTTGCCGCCGATGAGGAAGTGGCCGAAGGCCTCGATCACCTTGCCGGCCGCCGCCGCGCCGGTGTGGCCCTCGGTCAGCACGACCCGGGTCGAGGCGACGTTGAGCGACAGGCGCAGCATCGTGCTCACCAGCAAAATGGTCGGGAAGGCCATGAAGTCGAGCGGCTTGACCGTGTACAGCGCGGTCAGCAGGACGATGATCGACAGCGCGATGTTGAAGCTGAAAAAGATGTCGAGGATGAAGGCCGGCAGCGGCAGCACCATCATCGCCAACAGCATGATGATGATGATAGGCGCGGCCACGCCGCGGCTGGCGCTGGCGCCCAGGCCGCTCAACCAGGCCGGCATTCTGATGCTGTTCATGGGGTCGCTCCGTTAGGCGTGTCGGGGGATGGCTGCGAGGCCGGGCTCAAAGGGTCCAGCTCGGGCGGCACCGGCAGCCGGCCGGGGCGCTCCGGCCGCGCCCCGGCGCCCTTGTCGAAGGCGCGCAGCTGGAACACGTAGGCCAGCACCTCGGCCACGGCCGCGTACAGCGCCTCGGGGATCTCGTCGCCGATGTCGGTGTGCTTGTGCAGCGCGCGCGCCAACGCCGGCGCCTCCAGGATGGCGACGTGGTTCTCCCTGGCCAGCTCGCGGATCCTGGCGGCGACCTCGTCGCTGCCCTTGGCCACCACCTGCGGCGCGCCGCGCGAATCGTCGCCGTACTTCAGCGCCACCGCGTAGTGGGTCGGGTTGGTCACCACCACGTCGGCGCCCGGCACCGCCGCCATCATGCGCCGGCGCGACATTTCGTGCTGCATCTGGCGGATCTTCGCCTTGATCTGCGGATTGCCGTCCGATTCCTTGTTCTCCTGCGTCACTTCCTGGCGCGTCATCCTCATCTTGTGGGCGTAGTGCCACACCTGGTAGGGGCCGTCGATGGCGGCGATCAGGCCGAGCGCGCCGACGATGAGCATGAAGGCGGTGATCAACAGGCTCACCAGGTGGGCGCTGCCGGCGCGCAGCGGCTCGACCGCCAAGGCCAGCACGGCGTCCTTCTGGTGCTGCATGACCATCCAGGCGACAACGCCGACGACGATGGTCTTGGCGACCGCCTTGAGCAATTCGACCAGCGCGTTGACCGAGATCATGTTGCCGATGCCCTTGATCGGGTTGAGCTTGCCGAACTTCGGCATGAAGGCCTTGCCGCTGAACAGCCAGCCGCCCACCAGCAGCGGCGAGGCCAGCGCCACCGCCATCACCGCCACGCCCAGCGGCAGGCAGGACAGCATGACGCCGACGGCGTCGTTGAAGATGCGGGTAAACAGCGCGTCGGGGTTGAAGATTTGCTCGCGGTCCAGGTTCAGGCCGGCCACCAGCACCGCCGTCAGGCGCCGCACCACGCCCTCGCCGGCGAACCACAGGCAGCAGCCGGACGCCATCAGCACCGTAAACGTCGCCACCTCGCGCGAGCGCGGCACGTCGCCCTCCTCGCGCGCCTGCTCGATGCGCTTGGCTGACGCGGGTTCGGTCTTTTCGGCGTCGCTGTCTTCGGCCATCTGTTACTCCGGTGGAGTCCGGGGCGCAAGGCGCGCGAAAACGGACGGGACAAGTATCATTATGGCGGCGCCGCCGGCGCCGCCATCGGCGGAACAGGCGGCCTTTTCCGGCCTTGTTTGATTTTCCCCTCTAGAAATCCCCCCAAGAAAGGGGCGACTGCGGCGCGGCGTCCCGCTACAGCATTTTCGTGTAAATATTTGCAACTTCTTGGGCAAAGGACTTGTCGGTGAAATGCCGTTCATAGCGATTGCGCGCGCCATTGGCCAGGCGCGTGCGCAACTCGGGGCTGGCCAGTATCTGGCAGCAGGCCCGTGCCAGCGCGGCCGGCGAGCCGGATGCGGCGTTCAAACCGCTGACGCCGTCGGCGTTGACCCATGGCACGCCGGAGCCGGCAATGTCAGTCGCCACGATCGGCACGCCGTACGCCATCGCCTCCAGCAAGACCACGCCAAAGGCCTCCGAGCGATGGATCGACGGCAGGCAGAACACCTGCGCGTCCAGATACAGCGCGCGCAATTCCTGGTCCGATACCCGGCCCGCCAGCAAAATCCGCTGGCCCAGCCCGCGCTCGGCGATTTGCCGGGCCAGCGCCGGCATCAACTCGCCGCCGCCGGCGATCACCACCGCGACGTCGGAGGGCAGGCTCCGCGCCGCCTCCACCAGAACCGAAAACCCCTTATAGGCGGTCAGGCGGCCCACGCTCAACACCAGCCGCCGGCCGCCGATGAACAGATTGAGGCGCTCGCTCAAAGGCTGCGGCGGCGCTTCGGTCCGCGGCTCCGGCACGCCCAGGGGCACCACGCTGACCTTGCCGGCGAAGCGCCGCAGCGCGGCCGAGCCGTCGGCATAGCGCTGGGACGTCGCCAGCACCACGTCGGCGCGCCTGAGCATCAGGTTTTCCAGGGGCCGCACGACATGCCCCATCATGCCCTTGCCGACGATGTCGCTGTGCCAATGCACCAACAGCTTCGGCTTCGAGCCGATGAACAACGTCGCCAGCGACGCCAGCAAATTAGGTGTATGCACGTGGACGATATCGGCCTTGCGCGCGGCCCGGATGCCGCGCCACAAATACGCCCACCCCAGCGGTTGGGCGTTCAACATCTTATCGATCGGCAGGCGCACCACCTCGCCGCCCTTGCAGCGCGTACTGCCCAGCTTGCCCTTATCAAAACAAATGACCGTCGACGCGTACCCATGCGCGTAGGTGCCTTCGACCAGCGTTTCCGTGACGCTTTCGATGCCGCCGGAATCGGGCGGATAATACTTTCCTAAATGCACAACTTTCAACATAACTCAACCAATAAAAGAATGCGGAACGGATCAGCGGTATAGCCAAGCGGCCAGGCCGGTCAACAGCACATACGCGGCCACGGCAAAGCCCCACGGCCGCCACAGGCGGATGCCGGAGCCGACCATGGCGCCGACCTGGGCCAGATAAAACAGTAACATGACGGCGCCATGTACGTAGACGAAACGCAGCAGGCTCACGCCGAGGAACTGCACCAGGACAACGGCCGCCGGGACCGCGAGCAGCAGCGCCAGCGCGCTGGCGGGCAAGACTTTCAACATTGTCTGCTGGCGGATGTTGACGGTGTCGTTGAGCGAGATGGCCGACCATAATATGGCTTGCACCAGTATCGGCACGGCCGCCGCGGAGTGGGTGGAAAAGGTGCGGACGAAGGCGCCGCCCAGCATCCAGCCCAGATACGGGCTGAGCGACCAGAACACCAGCACCGAGGCGGTCACCAGGGACAGGATCAGCAAGACCACCTTTTCCATTTCCCGGTCCGGTAACTCGTACAACTTCCGAAATTTCGCCACCAGCACCACTTGATGCGCGATAATCGGCAGCGCCGCCGCCCTGGCCAGCACGGCGTAGTCGGCCGTCAACAGGGCCCCGCCCAAGTAGGCGATCAGCAGCCGGCCCGAGGTAGTGGCGGCGATCGTCACCAGCGCCCCCAACATCAAGGGCAGGCCCAGGCGCAGCGTGGCCCGGTACGCCGGCGCCTCGCCGGCGCGCGCACGGCCCAGCACGGCGGCGCCGGTGACCGCGGCCAGGCAGGCGACATACGCGGCCAGGGCATACAACACGCAACCCAGCACGTCTTGCCACTGCCACCATTTGGCCGCCAAGGCCACCGCCGCTACCAGCGTAAACATGCAGGAATCGAGCATGAGCGACGCCTCGCCGCGGCCATGCGACTTCAGGTGCACGCTCCACAGCACCTGCAGCGCGATGGCCGCGGTGAGCAACGCGGCCATCGCCGGCGCCCGGCCGGCGCCGGCCAAGCCGGCCGCCAGCGCCATGCCGACGCAGGCGGCGGCGACGCCGAGATGGTGGCAGAGGATGCCCCGCTGGCTGCCCTGCGCGGTGCGTTTCAGGGCCACCAGCGGCATGGCCGAGGCAGTGCCCAGCGCGACGACGGTGGCGCCCAGCGAGGCGGCGGCGTGGGCCCATTCGAGTGCGCCATAGTCGCGCGACGACAGGCTATTGGCGAGGATGATCGGGGCGACGAACAGGGTGCCGCGGGCAAAGCCGAAACTGACCAGGTACAGCACGGTCTGGAAAATTCTCTTCATCTGCAAGGGCTACACCTTCATGTAGACGCGCTCGCACAGGCGCGCGTCGGTCGCCGCCAGCAAATCGCCGCGGCCGCCGGGCGCGGCCGGGCGCGGCAACTGGCGGATGGCCGAGGACACGTATAGGCCGGGCTCGTCGAGGTCGCGCGCCACCGTCGTACCGGCGCCGACGATCACACCGGCGGCGATGCGTACGCCCATGCTGATGACACACGCGGCACCGATGTAGACATTATTTTCGATCAATACGGCGCCGTCAATCCGGTAGCGCCCGGCCCCCTCCATCTCATGGACGTAACCGTGGGTCCAGACTTGGCTGCCGACGCCCGCCAGCGTCGAAAACGCGCCGATCCGCACACTCCTGGTGCAATCCACGCGATGGTTGGCGGTAATTTTCGCCAACTGCCCGAGGCGCAACTCGGCGCGCCCGACCGCCACCACGCCGGCCGGACCGCGCACCACCTTGTTGGTGTTGCCGATCGCGGCGTCGCGCGCGAGGACGACGTCGATTGGCCCGTGCAGGAAGTTCGCCCTGCCGATATAAGCGTCTTGGCGCATCAGCAGGCGGCGGATCTTCAGCGCGTTCAAGTGGCCGATTCTGGCGCCGCTTTGCATAGCCAGGTGTTCGACGAGCACCACCGAGAAGCCGAACCGGCAAGTGGCGCAGACGCGGTGGCCCAGCAGGTTCAACAGCCTTGCCGCCAGCGGCGACGGCAGCAGCAAGATACACAGCGCGCCCAGCAGCAGGCGAATTTTCCTATTCATCCTGCGCCACGTACAGGCGGTTGACCCAGGCGTCGGCGCCGCGCGCGGCGGCCGGCAATTCGCTGCGCTTGAGCACCGGCGCCTTCGGACCATAAGGCAGCGGAAATACGCTATATACCACCTGGAAGATCAGGCGCATGCCCTGTTGCACCGGCTGGCCCTTGTGAATGCCGAAGGTGTTCTCGAAAAACGCGCCACCGGCCACGCCGGTCAGGCGCAACACGTTGGCGCCACCGAACTGCGCCAGTACCTCGGCGTCGTCGAAGCGGCGAATTTCCGCCAACTTCGGGCTGGTCGACGAATGCGCGACATAGATGTGCGGGCCGTTGTCGTCTCCGACGTCGGTCAGGTAGACAAACAGCTTCAGAAAACGCCAGTCGTCGACGTCGCGGTGAAAATGTTCGGCCTGCTGGGCGCCGGCGGCGGTGTGGTAGCTCCACCACGCGGCAAGGTAGCCGATGCTGGCCTGGCAGCCCAGGAAGCGGCTGGCAACGTCGAGCAACAGCGGATCGTTCGCCAGTTGCCATAGATACGGCGCCATCGCGATGTCGCGCGCGGTATGGTGGGCGACATGGCTGTCCGGGTGGCGACCGGCGCCGTGCGGCAGGAACGGCGGGGTCTGCGGGCGGTAGTCGTCGAACACCGGCAACTTGGAAAAATAGTCGCGCAATTCAGCCGCCTGCGCCGCGCTGAGCAAGGCCCCAAGATGGGAAATTCCGGCCGTGTTCAAGGCGTCGACGTGCCTGGCCAGCAGAGCCGGCGGCGTCGTCGTCTCGCGCCGCTGCGGCCTGGCCTTTACCAGCATGCCGCCCAGCCTGGCGCGCAGGGCCGGATGCATGAAGCGCCGTTGCACATAGAAAGGCCACCAGCGGGAATCCCCTAGCACGATACGCAAGCGTCGCAGTTTTCTTGCTAGCACGATGTTCCTCCACTATCCTGATTGATTACTTTGATGATCCTGGCCGGCACCCCAGCCACCACGGTGAAGGCCGGCACATCCTTGCTGACCACGGCCCCGGCGGCGATCACCGCGTACTCGCCAATGCTGACCCCGCCCAATATCGTGGCGCGGCTGCCGATCCACACGCCGCGGGCGATGTTGATCGGCTTCGACAGGTGTTGGAACGGCGGCGACTTGCCGTCGAAGTCCAGACCGGCGGTTTCCAGGTGCACGTCGCGCGACAGGTGGACGTCGTCACCCAGCCGGATCGGGCTGTGCGCGCCCAGCGAGGCGTTCACCCCGATGATGACGCGCTCGCCCAGGAAGATGTTTTCCGGATACTTCAAGTCGACCGCCCAGTGGCACACGCAGCCGAGGCCGCGGTGCCGCACCGCCGCGCCAAAACGCAGGCGCCCCCATAACCACAGCAGGCGGCGGACGGCGTGCTCGAGCGCCGAGAGCGGCCAGGCGAACACCGCCAAGCCCAGCAGGGCGCGCTCCAGGCGCAACATGCGCCGCTTCATGGCGACACCGCCTGGAGCGTCGATGGTGCAGCGGTTTTTCTGAATTTCTTGACCTTTTTCCGCGTCGGCGTCGGCGCCGGCGCCAGCGCGGCGGCGGCGGAACCAACCTTCAGATAGATAAACATGAAAATCCAAAATAGCAGCGTCGACGACAGCGACTGGATATACGGGAAGATATTCATCAGCGCAATGATCATCAACATCATGAATTTGATTTCGGCGCTGGCGCCATCGCGGCGCGGCCTCGAAAACAATAGCAACAGGATGGCGCTCAGATAGATCACCAGACAGACCGCGCCGTTGTCGAGGGCGATGCGCAGGAAATCGTTCTCGGTGCCGCCCTCGCGTACGCCGATAAAGCCGAAATTACCGAAAATCATTTCAAGCGAAGAGTAATTCAAATAATATATCAGGGACTTTTGCCAAAAATACACGCGCGACACATTCTGGTCGTTGCCCAGGTTGAAGGCGGCAGAAATGAAGTCGAGCCGGTCGGCGTCGATCACCTTGAACAAGGCATAGGCAATCGCCGCGACCCCCAGCAGGGAAAGCAGGATCTTGATCTTCCCGGTGTCGTTGCGTTTCACGAAGAAGCGGTAGAGCAACAGTACGGCGCCGGCCGACATACCCAGGCGGCCGGTGGCGAAATACGCGGAAAGCAAGAGTCCAAAGGCGAACAGCGCGCTGCCCCTGAAAATAAAAGCCATCCACAGGCCAAACGCGACCGCGCTCAACGGTCCCTGGAACATGCCTTTGGTGCGGAGAATCGCCATGCCCCCGCCGAACAATTCTTCATTCAACAGGTCGCCGTCGGCCGCCTTATAGACGAAAAAATAATCGCCGGTGATAAATTCCATTCCCTGGATGGCGACCGAAGCGACAAAGTGAAATACCAACAATTTCAGGAAAAAGCGCGGCGCGGTATTCACCACGACAAAGGCGGCGACGATGGCGATATAATAATTGCTGGCGTTCCAGGTGCGCGTCACCGCCATCGATACACACCAGGCGGCGATGCAACAGACCGCCACGTTCAGCGAGGCTTGGTTTACCGGCGCCTTGCGGCGGATTTTAGCCAGGACCAGCACGGTCCCGACGCCGCCCCCCAGCGCCAGAAAAACCAGGGAAACGATAGGCGGCAGAAAACCGGAGGCAAAGTCCTTTAGATACACGGACATATAGATGCACAGCGCCACCAGCTTGGCGGGGCGCCCAACCAGATCCTTCGGAATTTCCGAGATGAGCAACCTATTAATAAACTTCATATTATTTCATCACTTAATAAGACGCGGCATGGAGAGTCGGATAGCGCCCGGCGCCGGGCTTTTCATTGCATCTTGCGCAGCACGTCGTCAAACGCCGATACAAGACCAGCGACATTTTCCCGGGTCATCATTTCCGGACGCGATACCGGGTCCCACATGGCAGCCGGATAACTCGTCTTATGTAAATAGTTTAACAACTGTTTGGCGTCGACCGCGCTGGCGCCCATGACAACATTGTCGAGCACGCCCCTCAGCACCGCCGCAATCGATTCCGGCGCGGCCAGCGCGCTCACCCCGGCGTACCGGCTCATCGCGTGGCTGCCCAGGCTGGCCACCGGCTTGCCGGCCAAAACGCACTCCAGTAGCACCGTTCCGGTCACCGTCATCACCAGCGGCGCCGACGCGAATACCGCCTTCATCGGCGTGGTGTGGGAGATCGCCACGATATTGGCGCAGCTCTCTACCACCTCGCACAACGCTTCGCTCAGCTCGTACTTCGATTTCGGGTTCGGCTTCACCACCAAGACCGCGCCCATGCCGTGCAAGGCCTGCGCGGCGCGGCGCACCAACGCCACTTGGTCGCTCCACGGGTGCCCCCACAGCTCGATATTCGACTCCGGCTGCATCTGCAACGGCAGTAACACCCATGGCTTGCCGGCCAAGCTGGCCGGCAAGCTCCGATGCGCCAGGTTTTCCCAGCGCCGGTACTGCACCGCATGGCGGCGCTGCAGCCGCATTTTCAGCAACGGTGACGGCGTCACATAACGCTCACCGCGGATCCAGCCGCCCAGAATGCGCGCCCGGTCCGACCAGGCCAGGCGCTTGCCGTCCCACCAGGAGCGCTGGCTCGACTCCATATAGCTTGGTTTGACCTTGCGTTCGACGATATCGTCGAGCATGGCGTCCAGCCGGGCCGGCGCCAGGTCGAGGTCTTCGCCAAACACCGGGTCCATCGTGTCGTAGCTGAGGAACTGCAGCCGCCCAACCGGGTATCTGGTGGAGGTCGGCTGATAAAACGGCATGCGCCGCCGCTTCGCCAGTTCCACCGTTAGCAGCTCGTGGAATTCGGTCACTTCGCCGAAGATCACCCGCGGCTGGAGCGCCGCCAAGACCGCGTCGATTTGCCGGCTATAGCATTGCCAGTGGCTGCCGTCGCCGCCGAACCAGCGCACGCCGCGGTCCAGCTCGGCCAGCCAGGCAAACGACGCGTCCGCGGTTTTTTCCGACCGGCCGGGAAAGCGCAGCAGGTGTACCGTTCCGCTCGACGGGCGAAATACCGGATTTTGCACCAGCCAATGGATCTCGTGACCCGCCGCTTGCAAGCGGGCCGCGACCGCGTCGAAGATCCACGTCGCATACCTATTTTCAACAAATAAAATTTTCATCAAATATTTCAAACTATGTGCATGGAAATAAACGCGTCATCCGCAAACAACAATGTGCGCGCCGCGCGGGCGCGCCACGGCGCCGTTTGATTAGCCAGCGCGCCGCGTGGGAATATGAAAGACGTAGCGCGGCGCCAGATGCGTGGCGAATCCCTGTTTAAACAGGGAAATGGCCAATTCCTTGCTGGTGGGCGCCGGTAGATTCGACGGGTAATAGCGTTCACCGATCCGATACCAGCGCAAGCCGCGCTTTTTCATTTCCTCGATCGCGCGCTGCTGGACCACATGCCCCAGGGGCAGCTCGAATAGCGAACGGTCATACGCCGCCACCGCATACAAGCCCTCGTCGCGGGTGGTTTGAAAGAAGCCAGCGCCGACCAAGCGGCGCTCGGGGCTGGCGTCGCGCAGACAAACCAGGAAAGCGCCGCCGTCGAGCAGCATCTGATACTGTAAGGTCCAGGACGCGTCGCTGCGGGTATTCCTGCCGGCCGACAGGCGATGCAGCGTGCGAAACTCGTCCCACGTCGCCGCCTGCACGTAGCCCTGCTCGACCACGCTCACGGCCCAGACTTTCAAGCCGGCCGTAATCAGGGAGCGGTAGCTTTTGCGGAAACTGGCGCGTATACGGTCCAGCGGCAGCGACAAGTCAACGTACAAATCATGTTTAAGAGTGACGCCGGCGCCACCCAGCATGCAGCGCTGGTGCCAGTCGGACAGGCCGACGGCGCCACCGTCCGGAACCACGAACTCTTCACTGTGCAGGTCGCCCCGCGTTACCGTGCCGTGAAAGCCCTCCAGCAGCGACAGCGCCAGCGCGGTGAGCTTTTTCACCGTGCGCGGCGGCGTGCCGGCGGCGAACTCGGGCGGCATGACGGGGCCGCCGTACGAGCTGACGCACATTTTCCCGTGCTCGCCGAACGACAAGGTCAGCGGCCAAATCGCGCACGGCTTGCCGTCGTTCAGCAAGGTCATCGACATGTCGGCGACTTCCTTGCCACCGCTGCGCAGGTAGGCGTGCTGGTAATCGAGCATCGGTGTGCTGCGGTTCACGGCCTGAAAAGGCAGCGCGTCCCACACCGCTTGCCAGGCGAGCGGATCGTCGAACCGCAAGACCCCCGCCAACCCACCCTGCCGAAAACAGTCGGTCAGGCTGGCGCACAGGTGTTGAGGCGCCGCGAGCTTGCCCATTACGCGAGCAACTGCCACGTCAACGCGGTGCCCCTGGCCACGTCTTGCTTGACGGTTTTCCCCAGCACCACTTCCTGGTACTTCGTTGGCAGACCCTGGCCCGGCCGGATGGCGCGCAGATTGTGTTCGCTCAGCACCTCGCCGGCCTTCATGTCGCGGCAGATATATAGCGAGCGCCGAAACTGCAGGGATTTGCGCTCGGCGTCGGTGACGCCATAGCTGACCGCCCCCAGCGCCCGCCAGGCCCGTTCGGTTTCCAGCACCAGTTGCGCCATCTCGCCCGGTTCCATGGAAAACGCGCTATCGACGCCGCCGTCGGCCCGGCTCAGGGTGAAATGCTTTTCAATCACGCTGGCACCCAGCGCGACGCTGGCCACCGACACGCCGATGCCCATGGTGTGGTCGGACAGGCCGACCTCGCAGCCGAACAACTGGCGCATGTGCGGAATTGACAGGATATTCGTGTTTTCCGGCGTCGCCGGATAGGTGCTGGTGCACTTGAGCAGCACCAAATCGGTGCAGCCCGCCGCTCTGGCCGCGCGTACCGTGTCGTCGATCTCGGCCACGCTGGCCATGCCGGTTGAGATAATCATCGGCTTGCCCGTCGCCGCGACCTTCCTGATCAGGGGCAAATCGGTATTTTCAAACGAGGCGATTTTATACACCGCGACATCGAGTGTTTCCAAAAAATCAACCGAACTGGCGTCAAACGGCGTGCTGAACGGAATCATGCCGAGCGCGCGCGCGCGCTCGAATATAGGCTTGTGCCATTCCCACGGGGTAAACGCTTCACCGTACAGCTCGTATAACGAGCGGCCAAACCACAAACTGTTCGGATCTGAAATGCGAAACTCACGTTCGTTCAAGTCGAGCGTCATCGTATCCGGCGTATACGTCTGAATTTTAATCGCATGCGCGCCAGTCCGGGCCGCCGCCTCGACGATCTCCAGGGCGCGGGCCAGCGATTGATTGTGATTGCCCGACATTTCGGCGATCACAAACGGGGCCTGCCCCGTTCCAATTGGACGACCCGCAATTGCAAACTCCGATTTGGTCATGGTAAATCCTATGCGACTATTGTATAAGTGGTGAAACTGGCGATATAACCGGCTTGCATAAATACTCGCTGCGACGCGATGTTATCCATTTTTATTTCCGCTTGAATTTGACAGCGGGGGCCGTGTCGCGCGCGCATCCATTCAATACCCTGCTCGATTAACTTCCGCCCCAAGCCCGCTCCGTGCCGACCTGGCGCCAAGTATATCGAAGTCAGCCAACTACCGATATGTTTATCGTAGCGCAATACGCCGACCGGGCCGTGCGCGTCATAGCCGATGAGCAGGTGACGGTCGTCGCGGTCCAGGCTGTCGGCGAACCAACGCTGGTGGTCCGCATAGGCGATCTGGCCGGACTGGTGCGCGTGGCGCCGGTTCTCCGGTGCGTTGCGCCACTGGTACAACGCGGCGCAATCCTCCGGCTGCGCCGCGCGCAAACCCAGGTCCGTCCCGACCAGGCGCCGGGCGACGCGGGCGGCGCCCTGGCCGTCGACCATCTTCTTGCCGGCGGCGACAAATGCCTGGCGCAAGTAAGCGTTAGCGATGAGCAAATCGAACGCGGCAAGCAACTCGCCCTCGCCCAAGTCTTGCGCGCGGCCAAGGAACACGTGCATGCCGACGGCGGCGGCGTCGCCTCCCAGCCTGAACTGGTTCTCCGCGACGGCGATGGCGATCGACGGCAATCCCACACAGGCCCGCTCCCAACTCATCGAGCCGGCCGCGCCAATACCGATGTCGGCCGCGGCCATGAGCCCGGCCAGGCCCGACGGCGCGAGATGGACCTGGAGGTAGGGGCGCCTGCGCGCCCAGTCGCGGATCGCCGCCTGGTGCGGATTGCTCGGCCCAACGACGATATCGACCAGCAGGTCCGCTGCGGCGAAGCGGCCATCGAGGGCACGCACGACCTTCAGCGTTTCGCCGCCGGCGTCGGCGCCGCCGAAGCAGATATTCAGCCGGCGCGGCGCCCCCGGCGCCACGCCGGCCAAGTCGGCGGCGGCCCTGATGCGTCCGAACTCGGGACGCAACAAGGCGTAGTGCGAACCGAGCAGCAGCGCCGTACCGGGCGCGGTCTTACCCTCGTAACGGGCGGCCTGGTCGACATAGAAATTTTGGTCAAGCAAGATGTCGCAATCGTGCGCGCGGTCGGCCAGGTCGTCGATGACGAGTATCCTCCCTACCGCCGGCCGGAGCGCCGACTCCCAGCGCGCGTCGAGCGCGTATTGGTCGAGCACCAGCCAAGCGACGTCGCCAAGCGGCGCCAAAACAGCCGCGCACGCTTCAGCGTCGCGCTGCCACGACGTGCCGAGCCAGGCGGCGTGAGCCGGCTCGTCGCTGGCGACGGGCGTGGCGGCGGCAAGCGGCAGCAACGTGTGGCCGCTTTGCCGCAGCGCCTGCGCCAAGTGCGCCGGCAAATCACGGGACAGGAAATACACTTGCGCGCCCAGCCTGTGAATCTCGTTGGCCAGCGTCAGGCAGCGCATCACGTGGCCGGTGCCGATTTGCGCGGAAGCGTCGGCCCGGATCGCGACCTTGATGATAGTTGCCAACGGGTCCGCCCTAGCGCAGCTTGAACAGCGGCTTGAGCGGTTCGCAGCGCAGGAAGTCGCCCGGCCGCCCCGTCCTGATGGCCTGCCCCAGCATGGGGAAAATGGCATCGTAGGCATGGACCAGGGTGTGCACGTCCTGCTCGGTGTGCGCGTAACTGATGTTGTGGGTGCCGAACCACAGCACCCCGCGCGCCAACAATTCCTGCATCAACAGCGTCTTCATATCCCACATCGAGCAATGCGGGGCGTCCTTGAGCGTCAGGAAACTCCAGGTCGGATGGCCGGCGCAACCCAGCCATTCTCCCAGCTGGTGCCGCTCGATCAAGGCCGTCACCTCGCCGAGCAGGCAGGTTCCGGTTGCCGTCATCGTCTGTACCACCGGCTCGCGCTTCAATTTGCGCATCGTCGCGCCGGCGGCCGCCAGCGACAGCGTTTCACCGCCAAAGGTGAACGAAAAGAAAATCTCTTCCATCAACTTCATGATATCGGCGCGTCCGGCGACCGCCGACACCGGGTAACCATTCGCCATGCCCTTGCCGAAAGTGGCCAAGTCCGGCGTCACGCCGAACAATTGCTGGGCGCCGCCGTTGGCATAGCGAAAGCCGGTGATGGTTTCGTCGAACACCAGCACCGCACCGTGCCGGGTGGCCAGCTCGCGCACGCCCTCCAGGTAACCGGGCGCCGGGAACACCACGTTCATCGGCTCCAGGATGATCGCGGCGAATTCGCCGCGGTGTTGCTCCAGCAGCGCGGCCAAGGCCGGCAAATCATTGTAGGGGAAGGTGTGGCTCAGGTCCTTGACCGCCCGCGGCACCCCGAGGGAACGGGCGGTAGTGCCGATGTACCAATCCTGCCAACCGTGATAGCCGCAGATGGCGACCCGGTCGCGCCCGGTGAACGCGCGCGACACGCGGATCGCGCCAGCCGTGGCGTCGGAGCCGTTCTTGCCAAAGCGCACCTTTTCGGCGCACGGCACCATCTCCACTAGCAACTCGGCCACTTCCATTTCCAGCCGGTGCGGCAGCGAAAAAATGACGCCGTCTTCCAATTGCGCTCGTACCGCGTCCGTCACGTCCGGGTCGTTATAGCCCAGGGTGATGGCGGCCAGGCTGTTGATATAGTCCACGTACTCGTTGCCGTCCTCGTCCCATACGCGGCTGCCTTTGCCGCGGCTGATGAAATAGGGCGACACGCCAAATGGAAATTGCGTCTTGCTCTTGCTGAAAGTCTGACTCCCCAGCGGGATAACTTTTTCCGCGCGCTCAAGCAGTTGCTCGGATTTCTGATAACGGGTGCTCATTCTTGTATATCCCTTACTAGAGTAGACGTGTCTAAAATGGGGAAAGCCCTTGGCGCTAGTCGGCGCCCAGCGATTTCTTCAAACCTTCGTTGCGGTCGATATGCCGGTTAAGGTCCACCAGGCCGGGGCGTCGCGCCAGCAGGGCCAGGACGTCGGCGCTGTCGAACCGCGGCTTGGCCGGATATAAGGCCGCGTAAATCTGCTGCACCAGTTCGAAATCCTCGGGGTTGTCGACGGTCCAGCGCAAATGGGATAGATCCGCCTCGCCGCGCACGTGCTCGACGTGGAAGCGTTCGGGCTGGCCGTGCATAAACAAGGTAACGTGCTCGCGCTGGGACGGCAGGCTCGCCTCGCGCCAGGCCTGGCGCAGCAGCGCGTACTTGAACACCTCCACATCCAGGCCATCGGGATAGCTCGGCAACACGGCATTGCTCGTATAGTCAGCGCCGCTGTCGAGGTGGGCCCGGATCACCTTGTCAATCACCTCCGGGTCGCTTAACGGGCAGTCACCGGTCAGCCGCACCACATGTTCTGGCCGCAACGGCAACGCCGCCTGGTAGTAGCGGTCGAGGACGTCGTTCAAACTGCCCCGGAAACACTCGACCCGCAACTGCCCGCACAAGCGCTGCAGCGGCTCGTCGCTGCTATCGGAGCTGGTGGCAACGATCAGGCGATCGATCAGCGTGGCCCGCTGGACGCGGGCGATTTGATGGGCCAGCATCGGCACGCCGAGGATAGGTTTCAACACTTTTTGCGGCAAACGCGTGGACGAACAACGGGCCTGCAATATCACTAATATCATCTGTCTTACCTCGACGCGGGCCAGCGGCGCGGATCAATCAAGCTGTCATCGTCCTGGGCGAAGCGGGCATAATCGCCCGCCGGCGCGCCGCGATAGGCGTCCAGGCATTCGCCCAGGTGCGCGACCGACAACACGCCCACCAGCGCCACCGCCACCTCCTTGATTTGTTTGACAAAACCGAACGCCGCAGCAAGCGGCGTCAGGCCCCTGGTACGCGCCAGCGCGTGCAGCGCCGCCAGCGGCGCCCTCAGCGCGGCCAAATGGGCCGGCAGGCTTGCGGGCGACATCAATAGCACGCCCTGCAACAACAGCGAACGGGCATGTACTTCGACACCCCGCTCGGCCAGCATGGCCAGGCCGCCGTTGTGCAGCAGGCGCTGGTCAAAGACGTTCAGCGGCAACTGGACCAGGTCGAAACTATAGCGTGCGAACAGGCGCTCAATTTGTTCCTTGTCGTAGACCGAGACGCCAATTTTGTCGACCAAGCCCTGTTCGCGCCATGCCAGCAGGCGCGCGAACAGGCGCTCGCCGCCGGGTACCAGCAAGTCGTCGGCGTGGTGCACCATCAGGCAATCGACGCGGCGCCGGCCTAGTCTTTCCAGCGACGCCATGAACGCCCGTTCGACCATTTGCAATTCCGCCGCACCCAGCGCCGCCGTTCCGAGCGGCGCGGTTTTGGTCACCACCCGGAACGCGCAGGCGGCGTTGGCAAGCAGGCATAGGCCAACCGTCGACTCGCTGTCGCCGTAGGCGGAAGCGGTGTCGAGCACCTCCAGGCCGTTGCCGCCCGCCAGGGCGACGATGGCGACGGCGTCGGCCAACGCGACCCGGCCGGACTGGTTCGCGATACCGTAGTCAAGGCCGAACTGTACCGTCCCCAAACCTAGCCGCTGTGGTGGCCTATTCGACGTCATGTGCGGTGATCCCTACCCGTATGACGCCGATACGCCTGCCCTCGTATCGCACCTGCTTGCGGAAGAATCCCTCGATCGCATAGCCGGACTTCAGAAAGGCGCGCAGCGAGGCGGTATTATTCTCGTAGCAGCCGGCGCCGATTTTTTCCAGCTTCAACTGTTCGAAGCCCCAGCCCGTGATCCGCTGAATCGCCTCGCCGGCGTAGCCGCGGCGCCAGAATGTTTTATCGCCGATGAATAGGCTGAGGTCACCCGACATATACTGGTAGTCGATCAGGCCGATCTTAATGTTACCAATATGCTTGGAGGTGGCCAGGTCGAACATTCCCATCAAAAACTGTTTGTCGTTGGCGTTGGCCGCGGCCACGTATTCCCGGCACCCGGCCAGCGTGCTGCGCACGTGCCGCGCCTCCAGAAAACGCGACACCTCGGGGTCGCACAGCCAGTCGACATACTCCTGGCTGACGTCGGCCAGCGTCAGCGGACGGAATGCGATGCGGGAACTGGAGAGCAGCACGCCGCTCATGATGGCTCTTGAAGAATGTTTTTGAGGGTCTCGACCACATAATCTTGCTGTTCGAGACTCAACGCGGAATACATCGGCAGACTGATGGCGCTGGCATAGTAGGACTCGGCCTCGGCGCAATAGCCGGGCTCGAAGCCCAGCTCGCGGTAATACGGCTGGCGGTACACCGGAATGTAATGCACATTGACGCCGATAGCCGCCGCGCGCAGACGTTCAAACACCTGCAGATGGCTGAGCGCCAATTTCTCGAGTTGCAGTCTGACGACATACAAGTGTAAGCCTGAATACCCGTCCGCATGTTGCCAGGGCAACAGCACCGGCAGCTTCGCGAGCAATGCGTCGTAACGCCGCGCGATCTGGTGGCGCTGCGCGACGAAGGCGTCAAGCCGGCGCATCTGGCTCAGGCCCAGCGCCGATTGCAGCTCCGTCATGCGGTAATTGTAACCGAGCTCGATCTGTTCATAATACCAGGGACCGTCCGGCGCCTGTGTCATGGCCCCGGCGTCGCGCGTCATGCCATGGCTGCGCAGCGAATTCATGCGCGCCGCCAGCCCGGCGTTGTTGGTCAAGGCCGCGCCGCCTTCCGCGGTAGTGATAATCTTCACCGGATGGAAGCTGAAGACGCAGATGTCGCTAAAGCGACATGCGCCGATCGGCGCATCCTGGTAGCGACCGCCGATGGCGTGCGAGGCGTCCTCGATCACGCTGAAACCATACTGCCTGGACAGGGCGCGGATCGCCTCCATTTCGCACGGCTGGCCACACAGATGGACTGGAATCACCACCTTGGGCAAGCGCCCGGCCAGCCGCGCCTTGGCCAACTTGACCGCCAGCGCGGCCACGCTCATATTGTAGGTGCGCGCGTCGATGTCAACGAAGTCGACATCGGCGCCGCAATAGCGCGCGCAATTGGCGCTGGCGATGAAGGTCACCGGCGAAGTCCACACCAGATCGCCGGGTCCCACCCCCAAGGCCAGGCAGGCGATATGCAGCGCCGACGTGGCGCTGTTGACGGCGCACGCGTGGGCGGCGCCACAGTAGGCGGCCAGGGCGGCCTCGAATTGCGGGGTCTTCGGCCCCTGCGTGAGGAAATCCGATTGCAGCACCTCGACCACGGCTTGGATGTCGTCGGCGTCGAGGTCTTGCCGTCCGTAGGGAATGTAACTCAATCAATGCTCCCGTTGAAGTGTCAGCCGACTTGGGCGGCGATCAGTTTTTTCAACTCGTCGACGCTCAGAAAATCGCTGTTTGATCCACTGTTATAGCTGAATCCGGGCGCCACCGGCGTCGCCTTCATTGTATCGCAATACTTTTGAATGGTCAGATTGCCATTGGCCGGAAGAATCGCGTAATACGGACCGAGGTCGACCGTGTTCAAACTGTCACTGGCGGTGATCATTTCCTCATGGATTTTTTCGCCCGGGCGGATACCGACGATCGGATGCTCGCACTCCGGCCCGATCGCCTTGGCGACGTCGAGGATGCGGTACGACGGAATCTTCGGCACCAGGATTTCGCCGCCCATCGCGTTTTCCAGCGCCCACAACACCATGTCAACGCCCTCTTGCAAGGAAATATTGAAACGGGTCATTTCGGCATCGGTGATCGGCAACACGCCGCTGGCGCGCTTGCTCAGAAAAAACGGTACCACCGAGCCGCGGCTACCCATAACGTTGCCGTAACGCACCACGCTAAACGAGATGTCGCGGCGGCCGCGGATGTTGTTGGCGGCGATAAACAATTTATCCGAGCACAGCTTGGTGGCGCCGTACAGATTGATCGGCGCGGCGGCCTTGTCGGTGGACAGGGCGACCACTTTTTGCACCTTGCTGTCGAGACAGGCCTCGATCAAATTTTGCGCGCCGAGCACATTGGTCTTGATACATTCGAAAGGATTATATTCGGCGGCCGGCACTTGCTTGAGCGCGGCGGCGTGGATCACCACGTCAATACCTTCGAGCGCGCGGCGCAGACGCGCCTCGTCGCGGATGTCGCCGATAAAGTAGCGCAGGCCCTGGTACTTTTCCTCGGAAAACTCCTGCGCCATTTCAAACTGCTTCAACTCGTCGCGCGAGAACACCACGAGGCGCTCGATACTTGGAAAACGCTCCAAAATTGTTCTCACAAAAGCTTTACCAAAAGAACCCGTTCCGCCGGTGATTAAAATTGACTTATTCTTGAGCATGACAAATTTCTCGTAAAAAATGGTTAAACGCTTCAGGTGACACCCGTAGCCATCACATCGGGGACGATTCCCGCTTGTATATTTCCGCCGCGTGCGGGCGCGCGGCGCCGCGCCCGCGGCCGCTCATGACAACTTGACCTTGGTTTCGCCGGCCACCGCGCGATAGCTGGCCGGGGCCTGCCACCAGCGTCCGCGCACCAGCCGCTTGTAGACGATAAGATAGAGGGCGACCTGCAGGCAGACCATGGCCCCCGCGCCGGCGAAGCTATTCCCGACAAGCAAAGTGAGCCCTGCCAGCGCCGCGATCGCGGGCGCGACCAGGCAGGTCACGGCGGCGTTGCGCACCCAACCGGCCTTGCCATGTCGACGCACCAGACGCGGCGCGACCCGGCGATACAGCAGCGTGTGCAAATGCAAGCCGTCCGGCGCGCCAGGACTGGATTTCCGGATGATTTTTCGGCGATACATGCTGAACAGGACTTCGATCACCGGATAGGCGCACAACGACGACACCTGCCATGCGTTCACCGAGGGATTCCGAACCAGCAACAGCACAGCGAGTTCGGCCGTCCAAAACCCCAAAAAATAAGCGCCGCCGTCGCCAAGGAACAGGCGACCGGTCGGAAAATTCAACACCAGAAAACCACACGCCGCGCCGCCGCCAAGCAAAGCCAGCGTCAGCACCAGGCCGTCACCGACGCGCCAAGCCAGGAAGCCAAGCGCCACCATCATAATCACGACGACGCTGCCGGCTAGGCCGTTGAAACCGTCGATAATGTTGATCGCGTTGGCGCCACCGGCAACCGCCAGCGCCGTCAACAACAACGCCGCCGGGACAAACAGCAGCAGATTGTCGACGCCCCACAGATCCAGCGAAGTAATCACCGCCCCCAGCAGCCAAGCTCCCATCAAGGCGCTGACGACGGTGGCCGTCAGGCGGACCTTCACCGATACATGCTTGGTCAAATCCTCGACGATGCCGGCGCAAAATGCCGGCAGACTGGCCAGCAACAGCTTCATCGCCTGGTTGACGTATTGAGTAGGAAATACAGCCGGCAGCAGCGCCATACAGGTAACGACCGCCAGCGCCACACCCGCGAAGACGGCGATGCCGCCGATGCGGGGCACCGCCGTCACGTGAAATTTCTGCGCGCCGGCGAGGTCGTGGTGAAGCGAGTGCTTGCCGTGCCAGCGCTGTGAACAAATGATCAGAAGACACATGGCGCAACTGCCCGCCCCGGCCACCGCAGCAATACCAAGCATGTAAAATTCGTTCATCATTCCGCCCCCAACACAAAACCATTTCCCTGTCAGCAAATCCTGACCGGGCGCAGACGCGGAGTCGTACCGCTCAACCCAGCCTCGGGCGCCGAGTCGAATTTCACTTGAACCGGATATGCGACTTCAGTTCGTCCCACTGCTCGGCGCGCTCCGGATTCTCCAGCGCTTCCCGTTTGGCTTCGCGAATGAACGCCAGGGCGATCGCCGCGAAAAATGCCAGCATGGTGGAGACCAGCACAATGCTTAAACGTTTCGGCTTGAATTTGCGTTCCGGCTCCATCGCCATGTCGAGCACTTGAATGATCGACGAATCTTTCGACTCGTCGAGACGAGCCACCTCATATTGCTTCGACAACAACTCATACAGCATTTGGTGATACTTTACTTCGCGCAAGATCTTGATGTTCTCCAGTCCAGCCTGCTTGTCTCCGGCGGGCATCTCGTCGCCGGCCAGCGCCGGACGACCGTTTTGAAGTTTGGAAAACTCGGAACGCAAACTGCTCAAATCTTCCTGAACCCGCTTGTATTCGTGGTTGTTCGGGGTCACGAAGGCTTGCATCGAATTCAGCTGGATTTCCTTCGCGGCAATCTGCGCCCGCAAACGGCCGACGGTCTCGACGATGGCGCGACTGTCGCTGTCCACACTGATCACGCCGTGCGTATCGAGCGCGCTTTTGAGGGTCATCTCGGCCTTGGACAGATTGTCCTTGGAGAGTTCAAGCTGGCGCTCGAAGAAAAGGCGGCGCTGGGCCGCCTCGGTTACCGCCAGCACCTTGGTCAGCTTTAACAATTCTTCCGCGTACGAGTTGGCCAGTTTCGACACCAGCAACTTATCCTTGCCCTCCACTTCGACACTGATCAAGCCGTCTTTCCCCGCGACAACACTGGTGTTGTCTTCGAGTATTTTCCTCGCCTTTTCCTGCGAATCGGTAGCGTAGGCCTTCTTCAAATCATAGCGTGCGATCAGCCTATCGGCAATGGTCCGGCTGGTCAGCATGCCGACATACAAATCGTTCGGATTTTTCATCCCGGCGGCGCCGGCGGCGGCGCCGGCAACGCCGCCTAGTTGCGACAGCAACGCCGCCGCGCCGGACTGGCCTTGCTGCGGCGGCAAAATCTTGGTGTTCGCTTTATAGATGTTCGGCAAAAGAAAACTGACAGCCAATGCGAGGATCGCCACCGCCAAAGGCAGGAAAATGATCATTTTCTTATGCTTCGCAAGGACGATCAAAAGATCGATCAGGTCAAGTTCACTCTCAACGACGGATTCGTCCGCTGTTGCCGCGATGGTCTGCATTTCATTCATGCTGGGAAGCCGCTCAAGGTTGTTATGCGATTATGGTGAGTACTTTCCTGGGCCGGTGCATCGCGTCGCCACCGCCCCCCCCCTCGGACTATTTCAAAACTTTGATGGCCGCCGCGCCCAAACCGAAGTTGGCGAAAATCTGCGTCCACTCGCGCACCCCCATCGTGAACCGAGTCCAGCCGGTCTCTTTGTCGAGTTTTTCGGGCACCACGATGGTGTCGCCCGGCATGGCATCCATACTGGACACGCCGCGCGAGAGCCAGCCGGCCGAATCGCCCGCCACCACGCTGCCGTCGAGCCGGATGATGAATATATTGTCGGCGTCGGCGTCGGCGGTCAGGCCCGCCGTCCGTAGATACTTACTCACCGGCGTGCCGGGACGCCACAGCGCCGACGCCTCGGCGTTGACGGCACCGAAAACATGGACAAAATCCGGCTTCGGCGGCACCACCAGCTTGTCGCCGTTTTCCAGCTTCAGCTGCGGTAACGCGCTAAACGCGCGCTCCTTCGGATCCAAGCCGAACGCAATGCGGCCGGTCGGCTTCAATTGGCGGAAGCGGGCCACCGTATCACGCGCGCTCAGCAAGTCGGCCTGGCGGCGGCTTTCGGCGACTTGGGCGTCGGCGGCGTTGGTGGCGCGCACGTTGGCTATCGTTTTCGACTGTTCGGCCCGCAACTGCGTTTCAAGCCGGTTGGCAGCTTTTTCCAAGTTGATTTCTTGTTCTTTGCGCACCTGTTCGCGATAGAACTCGGTACCGAACAGATAAGCGTTCGAGGTCGGACCACCCGCCCGCTCCAGCAGCGACTGCAGGTTCTCGCCCGGCGTCATTTGATACACGCCCGGCACATTGACCTCGCCTTCGACGCGGACAAACACGCGCCGCTTGTCGATCGGCACCACCACGTCCTGCTGCGAGAAGACCGTCACCGTATCGCCCGGCTGTAACTGCACATTGTCCGAACTAGCGGGGTCGGAAAATACCTTGCCCAAATTAAAAGGAATCAGGCTCACGCTCAAGTCGGCGCGGTTGATACGCTCGATAACCGCATAATCCCAATTGATCTCGTCCATCAAACCGCCAATGCGCGCGGCGATGTTACTGCTGTTCTGACGCTCTCTGCGACCGCTATTGGACGGATAGTTACCGTTGCCGCCGTCGCGGCTGGCGCCACTTTCGTTGCCGGCGCTATTGCCGCGGTAAGCGTTGCCACCGTTATTGTTGTAATTATTGTTGTAATTATTGTTGTAATTATTGTTGTTATTACTGTTGTTATTACTGTTGTTATTGTTGCCGGCGTTGGCGTAATCGGGGCTGCTATTATTCATGGCATTACCACTATTATCCGACAGCACGGCGCTGTTCTGGCGCTGGGTCGAGCCGCGGGTAATCAGATAATCCCGGCTCGGAATCAAGTCGCTGACACGCATGCCCTCTTGGAACGGCGCGCGCACGGCTTGATCCACGTTACCGCGCAACACCACCGCATTCGAAAAATCAGGCGTGATCGAGGTGATGTGGAGGACATCGCCATTTTTCATCACTTTTTTAAGGCCATCGGACGTCAAAGCGAATTGTTCGACGCTACGCGGCTGCACTTTCCTCGGATCGATCCGCTCAAGGAAGGCGCGGCGCGGATCGGCCACGATCGGCAAGCCGCCGGCGAAATCGAGCATGGACTCGACGGTGTCGCTGCCGGTGCGCAATTCATAAATGGACGGCGTGTTCAATTTACCAATCAGCGCCACGTAACCCTTCGACGGCGGTATATAGATAGTATCGCCGTCCTGCAGCTTGATGTCGGCCGACTTATCACCCTTGGCGATGAAGGCATACAGATCCAGCTCCGCCACCACTTTGCCAGCCCGCTTGACTTGAACCCGGCGCAGGCTGCCGTTGGCGTTCGGGCCGCCACTGGCGAACAGTGCCGTCACCAGCGTCGACAGGCTCGACACCGTGTACGTGCCCGGCCGGCTTGCTTGACCGACGACGTAGACGGTAATCGCGCGCAATTGGCCGAAGTTCACGTTAACCGTCACGCTCTTGTACAGCTTGGCCACCGCCGCGCGCACCACGCCCTCGGCGTCACCAGACTTGACCCCCCCCAGCACAACCGAGCCGATGGTCGGGATGGTGATCGTGCCGTTGCGATCAATGGTGGCGCGGAAATCAATGTCGATCGAACCCCATGCGCGAATGAGCAACTCGTCGCCAGGCCCTAAAGGATACTCGGCGGGAACGGGCGAATTGAGAATGGGCGCGAACGTGGACGGCGCATTGGCGAAAAACTCGAGTCCGAAGATGGGCAGGTTTTTACCTGTGCTATCAAACAGGAATTTTTGGAATTCGCTCGGCACGTTCGGACGCTGACTCGCGCCCGCCACCACCTGCTGCTGCATGACATCCCGATTGTTCAATGGTTGCGCCTTTGATGCGCCATTGACGTCCGTGGAAGTTGAGAGTGCATTACTGATGCGCGTTTTGCCGGGCATTTGCCCTTGCGACACTGGAACGTCGCCCACGCTTACCGGATTCTGGTCAACGCTACTGCGAGGATCTGGCAAGTCTCCCTTATTGATTACATCTTGAGCAAAAGCAACATTAGTTATGGCCAAAGTAAAAGCCAGTGCACAACGGGAAATTTGGCGCATGGGTGAATTCTATTAGTCAAAAAAACCGCGTCAGCAGTACGTATCGTCGATATATATTACGCGGCTTTCCAGCAAGGACGAAATATTTTTGAGCAAGGCAAACGCTCGAAAACACGCGCTCGCCGGCATTGATTTTAGGCGGCGCGTCGCGGCGGCCATTCACCCTCGGGCCGCCCGTCAAACCCGCCAAAACTGCCAGAAAGGAGGCCGCGATTCTACCACGAAGTAAGCCTCCCGGCAGCTACTATCCGTATCTGGCGAGAACGGGATAACAACAACAAACGCACCGCTCAGCACTGGAAAAACAGGCTTCCGACGGCGCGCGACAATGGACGTTGTAAACAAAAAGGCACGCCGTCCCCGCTTGACGCGCATCGACGCCGGCGCAACAGGTTGACTACGCAGGCGACGCCGCCGCCAGTGTACATGTTGCGCATGCGACACAAATGCCTGCCAAGCTAGCCAAAAGCTGCCGCCCCGACCCGCCATCGCCGGTATCGAGCCGATAGCCGGTGCCGCCGGCGACACGATAGCGACTGCCTCGTCAGCGTGCCCTGCGCGCCTCTATCTGCTTCAAGGTCTGCTCAATCGCGCCGAACAGCGACTTGCCGTCCTCGCCCAGCATCTCGATCTTGACGCTGTCGCCGAACAGCATGAACGGGGTGGCGGCGACGCCGTCGGCGGCCAGCTCAAGGTTACGCTTGTCGGCGATGCAGCCGTAGCCGCGGCGGGCGTCCTTGTTCGCCACCACGCCGGAACCGACGATGCTGCCGGCGCGCACATTGCGCGTACGGCACAGGTGCGCGATCAGTTGCGGGAAATTAAACACCATGTCGACGCCGGCGTGCGGCTGACCAACCAGCTTGCCGTTCCAGTGGGTGCGCAGCGGCAGGTGCGCCTTGCCGCCCTTCCAGGCGTCGCCCAGCTCGTCCGGCGTCAGCGCCACCGGCGCGAAACCGGCCGCCGGCCGTGCCTGCAGCAAGCCGCCGCCGCGCGCCAGCTCGTCGTCGGCCAGATTGCGCAGCACCACCTCGTTGACCAGGGCCAGCAGCTTGATGTGCTGGTGCGCCTGGTCCGCCGTCGCCCCCATCGGCACGTCGTCGGTAATGGCGGCCAAGCCGGCGCCGAAGTCGACGCCCCACTGCTCGTAAGCCAGCGCGATGTCTTGCCGCGGCCCGAGAAAAGCGTCGGCCCCGCCCTGTTGCATCAGCGCCTCGCCGCGCAGCGACTCCGGCGGCGCCGCGCCGCGCGCCTTGCAGGCCAGTTCGAGGCGCAGCGGATAGGCCGCCGCGCTAACCCATTGGAAGGCCCGCGGCAGCGGCGCCATGCAGTTGGCGACGTCGAACTCGAAGCTGCGCTGGCCGCGCCCCTGGTTGAGCAATTGGTACAGCGCGTCGAGCTGGGGCGCGATGAAACCCCAGTCGTCCAGCGCCGCCTGCAAGGTCGGCGCGATGCCGTCGGCCACATGGGCGGTTTTCAAATCGCGCGCGACGACGGCCAGTTGGCCATCGCGGGTGCCGTCGTTCAGTGTTGCAAGTTTCATGTGGGAGTCAACGAAAGGGATGGCGGGAAGCGGCCGGGGCGCCGGCGGCGGCAAAAAAACAGGGGCGTCAAACCGGGGTCGGACCCTGATGCCGCCAAGTTAACAGCCCGTAGGTCGGATTAGCGACAGCGTAATCCGACGTCGAGCCGCCGCCGACGCCAGTCGGGTTACGCCCTGAAGGGCTAACCCGACCTTCTATGATGAATTCCAAGTCAACTGGTTTTTCGCAAATTTATCCTATCCCTTGTTTCGGTATCGGCGGGGTCAAGGGCGG